>DASWVN010000254.1:0-18540 GCA_036401215.1 Vicinamibacterales bacterium
CCCAAGCAAAAGAAAGGTGTGGCCTCTTCGTGTTCGTAGTGTTCTTCGTGGCCTTCGTGCCAAAGGCCGTCGGCGCGTGCAGCTGCGAGCCAGCTGGGAATCCTCGCCTTGCAAGGGGGGCTGTCGCTGAAGTCGGTGCCGTAGGTTCGAGCGACAGCCACTCCACTGCTGAACGGGCTGACGGCTTCCTGGCGCGACGAACACGAAGAACACCAGGGCCACGAAGAAAGACCACGACGTCTTTCAAATTTGATCGGGATGAAGTGAGCGGCCTGCCTCCGGCGCCGCGGCTCAGCAGTACCGTTGGAAACGTTCCCAAGCAAAAGAAAGGTGTGGCCTCTTCGTGTTCGTAGTGTTCTTCGTGGCCTTCGTGCCAAAGGCCGTCGGCGCGTGCAGCTGCGAGCCAGCTGAAAATCCTCGGCTTTACAAGGGGAGCTGTCGCTGAAGACGGCGCCGCAGATTCGGGCGACAGCCACTCCACTGCTGAACGGGCTCACGGCTTCCTGGCACGACGGCCACGAAGAACACCAGGGCCACGAAGAAAGACCACAACGTCTTCAGGTTTTCTAAACCATAAATGCATTGTGGCCTTCTTCGTGTTCGTAGTGTTCTTCGTGGCCTTCGTGCCAAAGGCCGTCGGCGTGCAGCTGCGAGCCAGCTGGGAATCCTCGCCTTGCAAGGGGGGCTGTCGCTGAAGTCGGCGCCGTAGATTCGAGCGACAGCCACTCCGCCTGGCACGACGGCCGTCGGCATCGTGACAGCGGACGAGCGTGAGGCGTTCGACTGAAGAACGCCCTGGACCTCGTATCAGTGAACGCCGCGATTCACTGAACGCCGCCCCGATGCTGGCTCACCGGTTCATGCGCATGAGGGTGAGACCCGTGACTTTTGCCGCGCGCACCATGTTCTGGGGCTCTCGTTCGGTGGTGTTCTCCGGGGTGTCCCCCGACGAGTGATAGTAGAGGGAATAGTCGATCTTCAATTTCTTCGGATCCGCCGTGCCCTTCGACTCCCAGCCCGGGGTCTGATCGAGTTCGGCGAGCCTGTCCCACGCCGCGGTGTAGATCGTCGTCGAAGGGATCTGAAGTGAGGTCTGGCCCGTCCCCCGGTACTGCTTCGGGAGGAACGCGTACGAGTCGGTGCCGCCCTGCGACGGGTTGGTCGTGTACTCCGTCCAGAAGCCGGGACGGCCCGCATAGTCGGCGGCGACCGCTTCGAACGTTCGCAGCATCGGCTCGTTCCACGGAACGTCATTCGATTCGAAGTAGATGGCCTCGCGCTCGGCGCCGGTGCCGGTCTCGTCGAAGTTCATCACGCCGAGGAGCGACTCGAGCTTCTCTCCCTCCTGCTCGATGAACGTTCGCGCCGAGCGATACTCGGCTCCCCAGACCGCGAACCTGATCGAATGCTTCGGCCGCGGCACCTTCCCCGAAGCGACGAGCGACGCATAGACGCGCGCCATCTCCATCACGGTCGCGACGCCGGACGCGTTGTCGTCGGCCCCGGGACCACCGGAGTCGGAATCGCCGTGTGCGCAGACCAGGTAATAGCGGCTTGGATCCTGCCCGGGGAGCGTCGCGATCACGGTCCGCGCTCGTCCCTGGCGGATCGTGGCCGCAAGCGACACGCGCACCGTGCGCTGTGCCGCGGCGGCCGAGGCCAGTGTGCGGCCGTCCACGTACGAGACCGAGAAGGCCGGAACCGGATTGCTGGCGTTGGCCGGCAGTGAAGACAGCCGCGACCAGTCGATGTAGCGGGTCGGGTCGTTGGGGGCGCTCGAGAGAATCGCGGCCGGCAGGTGTCCACTCTTGACGATTGCGGCATACGCCCGCCCCACCGATCCGGGCGTGTAGATGACCTTGTCCTTCCACGCCGGCGATGGCGTCGCCTTCCCGAGGTCCTCGACGACCAGCAGCGTTCCTTCGCGGGTGCCGTTGGTCGAGGCGGAGAAGCCGAAGGGCCAGGCGCTCTCGATCCGCGAACCATCCTCGAGCGTGACGCTCCAGGAATCTTCCCAGTGCGCGAGTGCGGGCGGATCCTCCTGGAACGCAACCTCGAGTCCGTGCTTCTTGAAAAAGGCGGCGAGATAGGCCGCGGACTTCTCGTTCGACGGCGTCCCACCCATCCGCGGGCCGAACGCCACCAGCTCGCGAACGTATTTGCGCAGCTCAGCCTCGTTGACCGACGCCGCGAACGCCTCTTCGTCGGGCCGATTCGTGGCCTGAGCGAACGTAAAGAGCACCAGAAAACCGATAAGGACAGCGCGCATCCGCCTATTCTCCCGCAAACGGCGCCAGATCCCCGGAAACGCGACGCCAGAAGCCGGACCCCGACTTCAGTTTTTATTGACGAGCATGATTCCAATGTGATATCACTTTGACATCTCACTCAGGAGGCCTGACGCCATGATCCGCGAACGTGAAATCAGACCCATCGCCGGGATACCCGTTCTACTGGTGCTGCTCGCCGCCATCGGGTTTTTCATCTGGGGATTCATCGACGCCGGGCGCGCCGACGAGTACTGGCTGGTCGCCGTCTATGTCCTGGCGACCGTCGTGGCGATCTTCCTGATGGCCGGCGTGTTCATTGTCAACCCGAACGAAGGCAAGGTGCTGCAGTTCTTCGGCGACTACGTGGGGACGGCGCGGCAGCCCGGGCTGCGGTGGGCAAACCCGTTCTACACCAAGAAGAGCGTGTCGCTGCGCGTCCGGAACTTCGAGAGCGGACGGCTGAAGGTCAACGACAACGAGGGCAACCCGATCGAGATCGCCGCCGTGGTCGTATGGAAGGTGATCGACACCGCCGAAGCGGTCTTCGAGGTGGACGATTACAACAACTACGTGAAGGTGCAGAGCGAATCGGCGCTGCGCAATCTCGCGACCAGCTATCCGTACGACGCGCACGACGATCAGACGATGTCGCTGCGCGGCACGACACTCGCGGTGGCGGACCACTTGAAGCGCGAGATCCAGGACCGGTTGAACCGGGCGGGCGTCGAAGTGCTCGAGGCGCGGATCAGTCATCTCGCTTACGCCCCCGAGATCGCGCACGCCATGCTCCAGCGGCAGCAGGCCGGCGCCATCATCGCGGCGCGTCAGCGGATCGTCGAAGGCGCGGTGGGCATGGTGGAGATGGCGCTCGAGATGCTGAGCGCGCGCGGGGTCGTGCCGCTCGACGACGAGCGCAAGGCCGCGATGGTGAGCAACCTGCTCGTCGTGCTCTGCGGCGACAAGGCGACACAGCCAATTATCAACACCGGAACGATCTACCAGTAAGTCCTCATCGTGGCTGATCGCAAGCCGTTCCTGCTGCGGATAGACCGCACCGTACTCGAGGCCGTTCAGCGCTGGGCAGACGACGATCTGCGGAGCCTGAACGGCCAGATCGAGTTTTTGCTGCGCCGGGCCTTGAGAGAGTCGGGACGGGATGGAGAGCGTAAAACTCCGAACGCAGAACGCCGGAAGAACGACTGAGGCCCGTCAACTCCAAACTCCAAACCGCAAACTACAAACTCAAAAGGAAGATGCGTCCTGGATCGCTTTGACGTTTGGAGTTTGGCGTTTGGAATTTGGCGTTTTCTTCTAGCTCTCTTCGTAGTCTTCTTCGAGGGGCGGGAGCGCGCGCGTCGGTTCGCGGAGCGCTTCGCGGTGATCGTAGAGCGGCAGGTCGCGCACGTGCAACGAGAGCGGGCAGCCCGGGCTTTTCCGTTCGACGACGACCGTCACCGGACTGCCTTCGACGCCTTCACGGAAACCGATCGTGCATCCGCACGCCAGACGCGCGTGCGTGAATCCCTTCAACATGCTGAAGCGATTCTACTACAGGAGCGACTTCAGCTCCTGCTCGAGCTGTTCCTTCGACATCGGGCCGAAGACCCGCTTGCACACCGATCCGTCGCGCGCGACGAGAATCGACGTCGGCAGACCGAACACCGGACCGTACGCCTCTTCGGCTTCGGACGAGACCTGCACGAGCGGATAGTTCGTCCGGTAGCTCGCCGCGAACTCGCGCAGCTGATCGGGTGTGTCGTCGGTCGAGATGCCGAGGATCTCGAACCCCTGGTCGTGGTACTGCTCCCGCACCTCGATGAACTCCGGGATCTCCTTCAGGCACGGCGCACACCACGACGCCCAGAAGTTGACGAGCACTACCTTCCCCTTGAGCGACGCCAGCTTGAACTCTTTGTTGTTGGCGTCCTTCAGCGTGAGGTCCAGGTTGGCCGGCCCCTCGGCGCTGCAGGTCGGGTTCCCCGACGACGCCTGGGACCCGGAGCCGGAGGGCCCGCTGAGGAACGGAAGCGTCAACACACCCAGCGACAGCGCCGCGGCGGCGGCCACGATCCATTTCGCGTTGTTCATGTGGTTCCTGGCTCCTTGCTTCTCTCTGTGTTTCTGCGGTGTTTCTTCTGTGGCTTAGTACGCCGTCGAGCGGACGTACGCGACCACCTCGTCGAGCGCCGGATCCCGCCGGTGCGACGTGACAATGATGTAGGTGCGGTCGTTCTGCGACCACATGATGGAGTTGTGATTGAAACGTTCGACGTAGGTGGCGGCGTCACCGAGCGTGCGCTTGGGCAGGACGTACACCGAGAGCGGCTCTCCCATCCAGGAATACATCAGGTGCGCCACGCCGCCGTCGAGAACGCCGCAGCGCTTGACACCGCGAAGCTCCAGATTCGAACCCGACGACGAGTCCGGAACGTCGATCTTCCAGCCGAATCGTGACTGCCACTCGTGCTCGGCGTGGCCGGCATCCGCGCGGGTGTGTCCGGCGTTGAAGCGCGAACACTTCATGTGATCGAGGGTCGTCTGGAACGCGAGGGCCTGGGCTTTCTCGGTGAGCCCCACGCCGAAGACGACGGCGACGGCGAGAAGAAGGGTGGCAGCCACGGAGAAAGGCGCCCAGCGGCGCACGAACCCGGGGTGATGGACGGCAGGCACGTCGCGCGGCGCTGGAGCCGGACGCGCGAAGGCGGCGCAGCGTGCCTTCAGCGCATCGGGCGCATGGGCACGCAACTGCGGGCGCTTCGCCCGGACCACCTCGTGCGCCACCCGCTCGGCCGCGGCCCGGTCGCGGCAGCCGGCACACTGCTCGAGGTGCGCGCGCACGCGCTCGCCGTCGCAGGACGCGCGGTCCCCATCGACATACGCCGCCATCATCGACTCGACGTCGCGACACCGGCACACGGACTGATCCGGACGTGGTTCGTTCACGCGGCTCCTGCCTTCAACTTTGACAGACGCTCGAACAGCATTCGTCGTCCCCTCGAGATCCTCGACATCACCGTGCCGATCGGGACGTCGATCATTTTCGCGATCTCCGCATACGTGAACTCCTCGACGTCCCGCAGCCAGACGGCCTGCCGGAAGGCCTCAGGGAGGTCGTCGAGCGCGGCCTGGAGATCCGCATCGAGCGTCGCTCTCGTGAGCAACTGCTCCGGCGTGTGCTGGATCCCCGCGGCATCGGCTGCCTGCTCCACCACTTCGCTGTCCACGTCGATCGGATTGCGGCCGTCGTGGCGCCGCATGTTCCGAAACGTGTTGTGCAGGATCGTGAACAGCCACGCCTTCAGGTTGGTGCCGCGCTGGAACTGATCCGCCGCGCGAAACGCCTTCAGGTATGTGTCCTGCACGAGATCTTCAGCATCGGCCGGCTTCCGCGTCAGACGCAGGGCGGTGCCATAGAGGCTGTCGATGTACGACAGGGCCTCCTGCGTAAACGGGTCGTCGGCGCCGGGCGCCGGCTCCCCCGCCGGCGTCGAGCGTCGTCGGAAGACCATCAGTTCACTGGCTGATCGGCGATCGGCCGATCGCCATCGGCGCCCAGTACGGGAAAACCCGTCTCAGACGCCGTTTATTCCTTCGATTGTACCCGTGGAAGGACGGCGACCGATCCCGCCGGGGGACACTCCTGAACGGCCGGGCTGATTTTCGGAGAGATTCCGGGACCGCGGGTGGAGGAACAGCTGTTGCTTCGCGGGGACGGCTCCATTGCGGCAACCGTCTTAGCTACAGTAACATCGCGACAATCGGAAGGATCGAACTCCGTTGTCGCTGCCTTTGAGGTGAAAACCATGCGCACGCGCTTTTCGCGCGGCACCCCCGCGCCGGCTGGCGTGGCCCTGCTGGTGCTGGCTCTCGTGTTCGGCGCCGGTCTGGAAGCCCTGGCTCAGACTCCCTACGTGCCGTATTACGGCAAAAATCGGATCCGGTACGACGATTTCAAGTGGAAGATCTACACGACGGACCACTTCGAAATCTACTACTACCCCGACATCGAACAGCACCTCGAGCGGGTCGCCAGCTACGCGGAAAGCGCCTATCAACAGGTCAGCGCCGACCTCAAGCACGACCTCGCGCAGAAGGTGCCGATGGTCTTGTACAAGACCCAGAGCGAGTTCCAGCAGCAGAACATCGAGCCGATGGAGCTGCCCGAAGGGGTCCTGGCCTTCGCGGAACCGTACCGCGACCGCATGGTCCTGCCGATCGACGAGCCGTCCGACGCGCTCTACCGGCTGATCACGCACGAACTCACTCACATCTTCGAGTTCGACATCATCCCGAGATCGCTGCTCCGCCGCGGGCTTCCGCTCTGGGTGGACGAAGGTCTCGCCGATCACCTCACCGGCTACTGGAATCCCTTCGATCTGATGACGGTCCGGGACGCCGCCGTCACCGACAACATTCCGGCGATGAGCGAGTCCAACATGCAGGCCTTCGTCTCCGGCCGGCTCCCCTACAACCTCGGCCATGCGGCGTTCGAGTTCATCGAGTCGCGCTGGGGCAAGGAAGGCCTGCGGCAGTTCCTCTTCTCGCTGCGCAAGGCGGTCATCGGCGGGGGCGAAAGCGCCTACGAGGAAGCGTTCAAGCTGAAGGCGGAGCAGTTCGACGAGCAGTTCGAAAAGTACCTGAAGGACCGGTTCAAGCCCTTCCGCGACAAGGAGCGTCCGGGGGATTATGGCCGCAACCTGGCCCCCAGGAGCGATCGCACGCCCTACAGCGTCGTCGTGTCGATCGAGCCGTCCCCCTCGGGCGAGATGATGGCGGTCGCCGCCGGCAACCGCAAGGACCAGGAACTCGACATCGTCCTGATGTCGACGAAGGACAGCAAGGTCATTCGCAACCTGACGAGCGGGTTCAACAAGGACCGCGGCTACGAGTACATCGTCACGCCGGGCGGCTTCCGCAACAACGCCGTGCCCTGGATGTCGTGGGCGCCGGGCGGCGATCGGATCGCGTACTTCGTCCGGACCGAGAAGCACAAGACGCTGATCCTGCACAACGTCGTGACCGGCAGAATCGACAAGCGGATCGAACTGCGCTCGGTCGACATGCCCGAATCGCCCGACATCAGCCCTGACGGGCGCTCCGTGGCGTTCTCGGCCCTGAGCGGCGCGATCGGCGACATTTTCATCGTCGACATCGAAACCGGGGAGGTGAAGAACGTCACCAACGACCAGTTCGGTGATTTCGCTCCCACCTACTCCCCCGACGGCAAGTCGCTCATCTACCTGGCGCGCGTCAGCGGCAACGACAAACTGTTCTCGCTCGACCTGGCCACCGGCAAGAAGACCCAGATCACCTTCGGCACGCACGACGACGGCGGCGCGCAGTTCATCGACGACGACACGATCGTCTTCTCGTCGACGGCGACCGACCCCAACCAGCCGATCGATCCGGAGGTGGCCCGCAACGGCAACATCTACAACATCTGGACGCTGAACCTGAAGAACGGCGAACTGCGGCAGTACACCGACACGCTGACCGCGAACGTCTCGCCCGTCGTGCTCCGCGACCAGAAGGCGCCCCGGATCGCCTTCGTCAGCTACTACAAGGGCGAATACGGCATCCACACGCTGCCGCGCGAGGAGGCGATCAACACCGTCGCAAGCGCCGACTTCGGTTCTCCGGGACCCGTGATCGACTTCCAGCCGCCGCTGACGCACACGCTGATCCAGAACAACATGCGCACGAAGGGGACGTTCGAGAAGATGTTCCTGGAAGGTCGTCCGCCGGTGAACGTCGGCGTGACGAGCGGCGGCGACATCTTTGGCGGCACGCAGGTGACGTTCACCGACGTGCTCGGCGACAAGCAGTTCAACCTGTTTGCCGCCTCCGTCGCGCAGTACAGGACGATGTCGTTCTCGTACATCAACCTGTCGCGGCGGCTCCAGTACGCGCTTCAGGCGTTCTCGCAGACGCAGTTCTACTACGGCTACCAGCCGGGTCTGCTCTACGACTACGACTACGCCTTCCTCGACCGCGACCAGGCGATCGCCACGCAGACGGCACGCGGCGCGACGGCGTTCGGGATCTACCCGTTCAACCGGTACGCGCGGCTGCAGCTGTCAGGCGGGCTGCTGCAGTTCGAGCAGCGCTACAACGAACCGGGCCTGCAGGACATCGCCGACGAGTACCAGCGGCAGCTGTACGGCCGCACGCTCTTCAACAGCGGCAACTTCATGCCGCTGGGGATCGAATACATCCAGGAGACGACGGTCTTCCGCGAATACGGTCCGCTGGCCGGCAACACCGTCCGGGTCGGATACGAGTACGCCCCGTCGTTCGGCGATTTCATGAGCCGCCAGACGGCGGAACTCGACGCCCGCTATTACATGCGGCTCGCCACCAACGGCGTGCTCGCGTTCCGGCTGCGCGGCTACAAGAGCTGGGGTGAGTTCCCCGGGTACATGTACTTCGGCGGGAACTCCGAGATGCGCGGATACGATTATCTCGAGTTCCTGGGCAACAAGGCGTTCTTCGCCAACGCGGAGCTGCGGTTCCCGATCATCGAAGCGGCGCTCACGCCGCTCGGCGTGGTCGGCGGGCTGCGCGGCGTGTTCTTCGCGAACTTCGGCGCCGCCGGTTTCGACGGCATCCCGATGAAGGTGTGGACGAACGATCCAATCGACTACACGCCGCTCATCGGCTTCGAACAGGATCCGTCGACCCTGCTGGGGATCCGGCCCGTCTACGGTCCAACGACGACGATCCACGGGTTCAAGCTGGTTGACGGCCGCGCGTCGTACGGCATCGGGCTCGAGACGTTCGCGCTCGGCTTCCCGATCCACTTCGACTGGTCGTGGCGCACGATGTTCAACCGCGACTGGGAAGACTTCGTGTTCGCCTACCAGGGGATCCTCGAAGGCAAGACCGGCAGCCAGTGGTTCCGTCAGCCGCGGTTCGCCATGTGGATCGGCTACGATTTCTGACGTTTGTCCCCGCCTTCGCCAAGGCTCCGGCGGGTCCGCCGAAGCGCTTCGCGCGGAGGCGGAAATGCTGAATGCTGAATGTCGAATGCTGAAGGCAAGCTGACGTGCCGGTAAGGAGCTGCAAAGACCTCGTCGGGTTGCTGGCTGATTTCGTCGAGCACCAGTTGCCGCCAGATGTCCAGGCCTCACTGGAGCGTCATTTGGCGGCATGCCCGCGATGCATGGCGCAGCTGAAGACCTATGAATCCACGGTCTGCCTGCTGCGCACGATCAGGGACGACGACCTGCCGCCGGAACTGCGCTGCACCTTGAAAGCGTTCCTGGACCGGAATTGCCGGAACTGACGCATGAAGGGAACAGGGATCAGGGAACAGGGATCAGGGAACAGGGAACAGGGAACAGGGAACAGGGAACAGGGATCAGGGAACGGGAAAACCGCAAGAGCCTTCCATCCCGTTTCCCGGGGCCGCATCCCTGTCCGGAACCCTGATCCCTAATCCCTAATCCCTGATTCCTGATTCCTGATCCCTGATCCCTGATCCCTGATTCCTGATCCCTACAGAATGACACTTACAGCGAAGAGACCTTCAGAGACTTTCACCGAGATGGTGCAGGTGGTGCTGCCCAACGATGCCAATCCGCTGGGATTCATCCTTGGCGGAACGGTCATGCACCTGATCGACATCGCCGGCGCCATCGCGTGCCATCGCCACACCCGCAGCCTGCTCGTGACCGCCGCCGTCGACGGCCTTCAGTTCCTGCACCCGATCAAGGTCGGAGACCTGATCATCCTGCGGTCCTGCGTCACGGCGGTCTGGACGACGTCGCTCGAAGTGGAAGTCGAGGTGTTTTCGGAAGAGATCTTGACGGGCATCCGCCGGATGACGAGCCGCGCCTACCTCACGTTCGTCGCCATCGACCGGGACGGAACCCGCATCCAGGTCCCGGGGCTGATCCTGGAGACAGAAGAGGAGAAACGGCGCGCCGCAGAAGCGGAGGTCCGGCGCGCGGAGCGGCTGAAGGCACGGAGGGCGCTGGAGGAACGGCTGGCCGTATCCGCTATTTCTGATAGTAGGCCGCGTTCTTCGTGATGTAGTCCTTCCACTTGTCGGGCGTTTCGTCCAGCGCGAAGATCGCCTCGACCGGGCAGGCGGGAACGCACGCGCCGCAATCGATGCACTCGTCGGGATGGATGAAAAGCTGCTCGGCCGTGGCAAACTCGGGCTCGTCCTTGCGCGGGTGGATGCAGTCCACCGGGCACACGTCGACGCACGCCGTATCCTTCGTTCCAATACACGGTTCGGTAATGATGTAGGCCATTTCAACTGGATATTGTACTGAATCCAGGTCTGCCGTGAGCAACTTCCTTTCGCGTACCGCGCCGCTGCTGGCGCTGCTCACTTTGGCGTTTCCGGGCGGGGTTAGCTCTCAGGGGCTCCCGTCGGAACCGATCCGCCTGTTCGACGGCCAGCTGCGGCTGGGCGGCGAAATCACGGTCACCTTCGGCGAGAAGGACGACGACGCGTTTTTCAACTACACGGATTACGAACGGAACACGCTGCGAACGATCCGCCTCGCGGCCTCCGGGATCTGGCAACCCGCATCGCGTCTCGCCTTTCTGGGTGAGGTGCGGACCGACGACTTCGAGCAGTTCGGCGCCTACGCCGCGTACGTTCGAGTACGGCCGTGGCGCGACATCCCCTTCGACGTCCAGGCCGGGCGCATCCCGCCGGTCTTCGGGGCGTTCGGACGCCGCGTTTACCAGTCCGATCAGATCCTCATCGGCTACCCGCTGGCGTATCAGTACCTGACGTCGATCCGCCCGGATTCGCTGCCCGCGACGGCCGACGATCTGCTCCAGATGCGCGGCCGCGGGTGGCTGTCGAACTTCTCGCTCGGCGGGTCCGGTCCCGAGCCTGGGCTGCCGCTGATTTCCGCCTTCCGATGGGACACCGGCGCGCAGGCGCAACTATCCACGACATCGGCGGACATCGCGGTCGCTGTCACGACCGGCACGCTGTCGAATCCAAGGTTCGATGACGACAATGGCGGCAAACAGGTGGTCGGACGCCTGGCGGTCCGTCCGGTCACCGGCCTCGAGATCGGCGGTTCGGCGGCACGCGGCGCGTGGATCTCGGATGACGTCCCGGTCATCAAGGGTTCCCGGGCCCAGACCGCGCTCGGCGCCGACCTCGAATACTCGCGCGACTACTGGCTCGTGAGATCGGAACTGGTGTGGAGTTCCTGGGACGTGCCGTTTCTCGAGGTCCCGCCCGAAGGAAGCAGGGTCAGCGCGCTCGGTGCCTGGGTCGAGGGCCGTTATCGTCTCACGCCACGGCTGGACATTGCCGCCCGCCTCGACCGCCTGACGTTTTCCAGGATCACCGGAGCGTTCTTCGGCCGCGACGAGTGGGACGCCCCGGTTACGCGGTTCGAGTTCGGCGGCGGCTATTCGCTGCAGCGAAATCTCGTGCTCCGCGCAGTCGTGCAGACCAACCAGCGGGATGGCGGCCGGATCAAGAAACGCACATTCGTGTCGGGCCAGGTGGCGTGGTGGTTCTGAAGAAACGCCGAACTATGAACTCCGAACTACGAACGATGAACGTTGAAGTTCGAACGGCAAATCGGGGATCGACGTCGACGTTCAGAGTTCGACGTTCGCCGTTCGCAGTTCACATTTCGAAGTTCACCGTTCTGAGTTCATAGTTCGGAGTTCGTAGTTCGGAGTTTCACCGTTCTGAGTTCATAGTTCGGAGTTCATAGTTCGGAGTTTCACGGTGCTCCTCCTCCTGACTCTTCTCACGCTGTTCCTCACTGCCCCGCCGACCGGCGCCATCCGGGGCCGTGTGGACCTCCGCCAGCCGCCGGCGGACCACGAGCCGCGGCCGAACGTCGCCGAACTGGGCATGCACACGGGGCACGGGGCGACCGATCGGCGGCGGTCGGTCGTGTATCTCGATCCGGCGCCGCGCGCGGCGTTCGACGTCCGGGACGAGCCGCGGGCGCGGCTGGACCAGCGGAACGAGACGTTCGTCCCGCACGTCCTCGCGATCGTGGCAGGCACGGTCGTGGACTTCCCCAACAACGACCGCACCTACCACAACGTCTTCTCGCTGTCGCAGACCAAATCGTTCGATCTCGGCCGCTATGCCGCCGGACGGTCGAAGTCCGTGCGCTTCGACAAGCCCGGGATCGTGCGCGTGTTCTGCGACATCCACTCGCACATGAGCGCCTACATCCTGGTGTTCTCCCACCGCTATTTCGCGGTGACCGACGAGCAGGGGCGCTACCGGATCGATGACGTGCCGCCGGGCACGTACAACGTGGTGGCGTGGAACGAGGCGCTCGAGCCACAGACCCGGCGCGTCACCCTGACGGAGACCGGGGACGTGGACCTGAACTTCGTGCTGACCCGCCGATGACTCTGCTCTCGTCGCTGACGAACCGGCTGTTTGCCGCCATGGCGGTGCTCGCGGTCATGTCGATCGGCGCCGTCACCTACTACGCGACCGGCGCCGTGACGGAGCAGGCCGAGGGGGAACTGCGGCGCGGACTCGACGAAGCCGGCAAGGTGGTCGAAGAGTACCGCCGGCTGCTGCTCGATCACTTCAGCCGCGAAGCGAAGCTCGTGGCGGACCTGCCGAAGCTCAAGGCCGCGGTCAGCGTGAACCATCCGCCGACGCTGAAGCCGATCGCCGAGGACTATCGGGATCAGCTGGCCGCGGACTTCTTCCTCGTGACGAATCCCAGGGGGCAGGAATTGGCGCGGATCGGGGCCGAAGACCCCGAGGGGATCCTGCAGGTGGTCTCGGTCCCCATCTACATCGATGAAGACGCGCCGCAGCTGCTCGGCACGCTCACCGTCGGCTTCTCGCTCGACTCGCGCGCGGCCGCCCGCTTCAAGGCGCTCACCAACAGCGAGATCGTCTTCGCGCACGACGGCGTGATCCGGGTCGCGACCCTGCCTCAGGAGACCTGGCCGGCGTTGACGCCGCTGCTGACCGAAACGGGCGTGACGACGAGCATCCGGATCGGGGGCGTCGACTACATCGCCGCCACCCGCGCGCTCTCGCCGCACGAAACCGGACGCATGGTCGCCGCGAGCGAGACGGCGCCGACGGCGGTCATCCTCCGGTCGCGGACCGAAAGCCTGCAGTTCCTGTCGAACGTCCACACGGCGGTCCTGCTGATGGCCTTCGCCGCCGTGCTCGCCGCCACGCTGGCGAGCTACGCCATCGCCCGCACCGTCACACGTCCGCTCGGCACCGTGACCAACGCGATGCGGGAAATGGCGGCCACGGGCGATCTCACGAGACGGATACCGGTGTCATCATCGAGCCGCTGGGAGGACGAGGACGCTCGCCTGCTCGCCTCGTCGTTCAATTCGATGACCAGCTCGATCGCCCGCTTTCAACGTGAAGCCGCGCAGCGCGAGCGGCTCTCGTCGCTCGGGCGCCTGTCGACCGTGATCGCCCACGAGATCCGTAACCCGCTGATGATCATCAAGACAGCGACCAGGTCCTTGCGAGGCGGCGATGTTCACGGTGACGAACTGAAAACAGCCGTCCACGACATAGACGAAGAGGTCGATCGACTGAACCGGATCGTTTCGGAAGTGCTGGATTTCGCCAAACCGATCAAGTTCGACCTCGAACCGGTGGACGTCAACGCCTTGTGCACGGATGCCGCACGCGCCGTGTTGCCGAACGGGAACGGCAGCGACATCCGCCTGCATCTCGCTCCCGAGCTGCCCGCTGTCGTCAGCGATCCTGAACGACTGCGGCTCGCGCTGGTCAACGTGCTGGCGAACGCGCGCGACGCTGTGGCGTCGGCCGGCCGTGAAACCGCTCCCGAGGCGATCCGCGTCACGACCGCCCGCGGGACCGACGGGCAGGTCAGGATCAGCATCAGCGACCGGGGCAGCGGCATCGCCGCCGACGACCTCTCACGCATCTTCGATCCGTTCTTCACCACGCGGCGGACCGGCACGGGACTCGGTCTGGCCATCACGCGGAATATCATCGAGGGACTCGGCGGCACGATCGGGATCGCGAGCAAACAGGGGACCGGAACGGACGTGACGATCACGCTGCCGGCCGATGGACGAAGTAGGTGACGTGACAAGCGGATCGATTCTTCTCGTCGACGACGAAACCAAGATTCTCAACGCGCTCGCATCGGCCCTCCGCCGCGAGGGGCACGAGGTCACGACGGCATCGGGCGGCCGCGACGCGCAGCGCCTGCTCGCCTCGCGCGCGTTCGACCTCCTCGTGATCGACAACCTGATGCCGGACCTGACCGGGCTCGACGTGATCCGGGACCTGACGGCGAGCGCCGCCGAGGGGGACCGGCCGCAGGTGCTCATGATGACCGCGCACGCCACGGTCGAGAGCGCCATCGAGGCGATGAAGCTCGGGGCGCTCGACTACCTCCAGAAACCCTTCGACGTCGACGAACTCCTCGTCGTCGTCAAACGCGCGCTCGATCATCAGCGGCTGCGCACGCAGCATCGATATCTGATCAGCGAGCGGGACGCCGAGTTCAACCACTACGGGATCGTGGGACGCAACCGGCGCATGCAGGAGGTGATCGGGACCGCCCAGGTGGTCGCACGGACGAAGAGCACCGTCCTGATCACCGGCGAGACCGGAACCGGCAAGGAGATGGTCGCCCGCGCCATTCACTACCACAGCGCGCAGCGCGACATGCCGCTGATCAAGGTGAACTGCGCCGCGATCCCGGAGACCCTGCTCGAATCGGAGCTGTTCGGCCACGTGCGCGGCGCGTTCACCGGAGCGACGACCTCCAAGAAGGGCAAGTTCGCGCTCGCCGACGGCGGCACGATCTTTCTCGACGAGATCGGCACGATGAGCACGGCGCTCCAGGCCAAGCTGCTGCGTGTGCTCCAGGAACGGGAGTTCGAGCCGCTCGGATCCGAACGGACGCAGAAGGTCGACGTCCGGGTCATCGCCGCGACGAATCGAGACCTGCGGCAAATGGTGAGCGACGGGCGGTTCCAGGAGGATCTCTACTACCGCCTGAACGTCATCCCGATCCATGTGCCGCCGCTGCGCGAGCGCCGCGATGACATCCCCGTCCTCGTCGAACATTTCATCGCCAAACATGCGCAACGCGCCGGCAAGCGGATCGACGGGTTGGCGCCAGGGGTGATCGACGCGCTGCAATCGGCCGAGTGGCCCGGAAACGTGCGGGAACTCGAGAACACGGTCGAACGCGCGGTGGTGCTCTCCCCCACCCCGCTGATCGGCCCCGACGTCGTGCGAATTCTTGGCGTTGCCAGCGCCACGTCGACCGGACTGCCGTCGATGGTGCTGCGGCAGAACCTGGATTGGGCGGAACGCGAGACGGTCCGGCGCGCGCTGGATGCCTGCGGCGGCGTGAAGAAGGACGCGGCGGAACTGATGGGCATCAGCCAGCGCGCGTTGAGCTACTACCTAGCGAAGCACCGCGTGGAGTAGCGGACGGCGGTCCGCGGTCCGCGGTCCGCGGTCCGGGGTGCGCGCTGGGCGCGACGTACGTCGAAAGCCGTTTACGCCACGGGTAATCCCCGCTTCGGGTAGCCCCTTCTTTTTCAGGTTTTTCCGCATCTTCGCCCCGGCATCGTGCTTGCGGTCCACGCAGGCACATGACCGGTCGTCTCCTGGTCCTGCTCACACTCTGGTCCGTTCCGGCGGTGGTCCTGGCTCAGGATCCACCGCCGGGTTCTCAGAATCCACCGGCAGCCGCCCAGGCGCAGCCTGAGCGCGCGGATCCCGACGTGCGGATCGACGCACTGCAGCCGGACTTCACCCTGGCGGCGTTGCCAACGACGCTGCGGATGCCGCGCGGCAAGTGGGCGTTCAGGGTGACGCATCGGTTCACGCGCGACCTCGGCGAAGGGGACTTCGGTGATGCGCTCTCGAACCTGTTCGGGCTCGACGGCGGATCGCAGGTCGGCCTCGAGGTCCGCTATGGGCTCGTGCCGGGCACGCAGATCGGCATCCACCGGACGAGCGATCGTGCGATTCAGCTGTTCGGGCAACACAACTTCACGAACGAACGTGACGGCGGGCCCTTCGGCTTCGATGCGATCGCCACCGTCGAAGGGGACGACAACCTGAGCGAGCACTTCCAGAGCGCCCTGGGCGTGATCGTCTCGAAGAATCTCGGACGCCGCGCCGCGGTCTACGCGGAGCCGATGGTCGTTCTCAACTCGAGCCCGTTCGAGACGGGTGACGAGCACACCGGAATGATCGGCCTCGGCGGACGCATGCGCGTCGGCCGCTCGATGTACCTGATGGCGGAGTACACGCCACGCTTCGCCGGCTACGCGCCGTTCGCCGACCAGATCTCCTTCGCCTTCGAAACGCGCGCGGGCGGGCACCTGTTTCAGATCGGCGTGTCGAACGGCTTCGGCACGACATTCGGACAACTGGCGCGCGGCGGGGTTGATTACGACCAGTGGTACCTGGGGTTCAACCTGTCGCGGAAATTCTTCTGATGCTGTCGGCCCGGCGGCGCCGGGCGCTGCACATATCTGGAGGCGTCTCGTGAGACGGGGGATTCGCGTGTCCTGGACACTGATGTTTGCGGCGGTCGTCCTGACGACGACCACGTGCGGCGGGAATGGAGGCGGCGGGTCGCCAACATCCCCGGGCGGAGGCTCGGGCGGAGGCACCGGGTCCCCCGGGGCGATCGGCGCCACGATCACGATCGCGAACGGACGCGTGACACCGTCCGAGGTCACGATCGCGGTCGGTCAGAGCGTCAACTTCGTCAACAACGACGGAGCGGTCAGGAACGTGTCGTCCGACCCGCATCCGGTCCACACCGACTGCCCGCAGATCAACGTGGTGGGGAACCTCTCGAACAACCAGTCGCGTCCGACGAATGCCTTTCCACAGTCGCGTTCGTGCGGCTTCCACAACCACGACGATCCTGATAACCCGAATTTCAGGGGACGGATAAATATTCAGTGACACGGTCAATGCTGCCCGCCTTCGCGAAGGCTACGGCGGGGCCGCCGCAGCCTTCGCGGAGGCGGAAATGCTCACCCGCTGACGCTTGCCAATGCTGAATGTCGAATGGGTGCCATTCAGCATTCAGCATTCGTCATTCAGCATTTACAGCCCGCTCGGCTACATCCGGCAGGCCGGAGCCGGCAAGACCCGCGGAGTTGCCCCCGGCGCCGACTGAGCTACTTCCAAATGTTGGACGCGGGGCGGAATCGTCGGCGCAAGCGTGATCGAGACACGCAGGTCGCCACGCTCGCACTTCATCGTCCACTGCCCGCGCAGCCAGTTCTCGACGTAGTCGAAGGCCGCCGGCGCGGTGCAGGTGCCCACCTTGGCGCGCAGCGCCTGAATCTCCTTCTGACGACGGTCCTTCGAGCGGTCTCGATACAGGTTCATTGCGGCGATCTCGTCGGCGAGCGCGTCGTCCCAGTTGATGACCAGGCGTGAAACCGCGTCGCGTGCCTCGGTGAGCGCCGGCGATGGCTGCGGCACGCGCGGTTGCAGACCGCCGGTCTTCGCCAGCAGGTCGAACGCCGTATTCACGATTGGCGTCCACCCGGTGTAGGTGACGTTGCCGAACGCGATGATGCCGACGCCGTAGTCCGGCAGCCACTGCATGATGGATCCATAGCCGGGCAGTCCGCCGGTGTGCGCGACGATGTGCTCGAAGGCGCAGGACTGGCTGACGCGTAATCCATAGCCATAGCCGCCGGAGTTCAGGTTCGGTCCGCCTGCCGCCGTGCGGGTCACGACCGACGCCCGCGACCGCCAGATCTGCTGCATCTCCCGAAGCGACGCGCGCCGGACGGGCCCGCTTTCCACCCCGTCCCGCGGCGGGAAGGCCGCGAGAAAGGCGCCGACGTACTTCGCAAGGTCCGATACCGACGTCAGCATGCCGCCCATCGCGCCGAACGCGCCGTCAGGAAGTGCCGGCTCCAGCTTCCAGGTTTCGTCTTCCCAGCGATAGCCGTACGCGAGGCGGTCCGCCGGCACGGATTTCGGGTCCAGGGTGGTCGACGTCATCCCCAGCGGACGCAGGATGTTCTCGGCGATGTACTCGCGATAGGGCCGTCCGGACACGTTGGTGACGATCCGCCCGAGGATGGCGAACCCGTAGTTGGAGTACTCATATTCGACCCCGGGTGCGTTCGAGAACGGGATCCCGCCCTCCATCATTTTCGTGAACTCTGCCTCGGTCGCGGCGAGTTGCTGGTCTCCCCACGGGTTGTCCTCAGGGAAACCGGTCGCATGCGACATGAGGTGCCGCACGGTGATCTTCGGGGAGTCCGTCGTCGGGTACCGCAGGTTCTTCAG
>DASWVN010000255.1:0-9489 GCA_036401215.1 Vicinamibacterales bacterium
ACCAGAAGGATGAGTACGGCAAACGTCAGAACTTCTCCGCTAATCACACACGCCTCCCTGAAGAATGCAGACCTGCGCCAGGCGCACGGCACACGGCCGGCGCGACGGCGTCATAACTGAACGGATGGGTCTACGAACTCAGGCGAGGGGCGGCGCGCGGGGCGCCAGCGGCAGCATCCGCCACGCATCGCGGAATGCGCCCGCCGGGTCGGCCGGCAACGGACGTGATGGCGGGTCCGATGGACGAAAGATGAGCGGTGGTGCGGCGGAGACGGCGCCGTGGATGAAGCTTGCGCTGTCGTCGACGCGAGTGACGTGGATGGCAGCTGGCGCGTGCCCCACTGGCGCAGACAACTGGACCGAGGCGCGGCCGCTGTCGTGCGTTGCCGGCGATCCGCCCTGGCCGACAGGAATCCCGGCCAGGCAAACGGCGGTCGCGATCGCGATCACGAACGGTCGAAGGCTCCGGCTCGGCATTACGTCCAGTATACCGGCCCGTTCCCGTTTCTCTCGCGTGACGCGGCCTCACGCATCGCCGAACTTCTTGATTTTGCGATAGAGCGTGGCTTCGCCGATCCCCAGCTTCCGCGCCGCCTGGCTGCGATTGCCATCGACGGCACGCAGGACCGACTTGATGTACTCGCGCTCGACGTCCGCGAGCGGACGGATGTCGGTGGAGGCGACCACGTCGGGGACCGCGAGACCGACTTCCGGTGGAAGGTCCTCGACGTCGATGCGACTGCGTCGGGTCAGCACCACCGCCCGCTCAATCGCGTTCTCCAGTTCGCGCACGTTCCCGGGCCACCCGTAGCGCAGCAACTGATGCGCGGCTGCCGGCGTGAAGCCGGTGACCTTCCGTCCCGTCCGCGCCGAGGCCCCGGCGACGAACCCTCTGGCCAGCGGAAGAATGTCCTCGCGCCGCTGGCGGATGGGAGGTATTTCGATCTCGACCACGCGCAGCCGGTAATAGAGGTCCTCGCGAAATCTCGCGGCGCGAATCTCTTTGACCAGGTCCCGGTTCGTTGCCGCGATCACCCGCGCCGTCACCGGACGGTTCTTGTTGTCGCCGACGCGCCTGATCTGCCGTTCCTGCAGCGCGCGGAGCAGTTTGACCTGCATCGGCGGCGGCACTTCGCCGATCTCGTCGAGCAGCAGCGTGCCGTTGTTGGCGGCTTCGAACAGACCGACGCGATCCTGGGTCGCTCCGGTGAACGATCCGCGAACGTGCCCGAAGAGTTCCGATTCGAGGAGGTTCTCGGGAACGGCGCCGCAGTTGATGGCGACGAACGGTCCGCCGGCGCGGTCGGACTCCTCGTGAATGAACCGCGCGATCCGTTCCTTGCCAACGCCGCTTTCGCCGGTGAGCAGCACGGTCGAGTCCACCTGGGCGACCCGTCGCGCCACATCGATCACGCGGAGCATCGCGGGGCTCTCGAGGATCAATCCCGACGCATCGCGGCGCTGAACGGCCCGCGTCTCCCGACGATGGGTCCGCAAACGCCGCTCGACCCGCTTGAGTTCCTCCGTCACGTGCGAGAGCGCCGCATCGAGACAGGCTTTCTCGTAATAGGGAAGGTGCGGCGTGATCGCGTCCCCCCACTCGGCGAGCGGGCGCCCGACGAGCCGGCAGTACGCATCCCCTTTGCCACGACAGCGCTCTTCGATGCAGTACACCTCCTGCTCGTAGGCGCGTGAGAGATATCCGCTCGCGAAACCGGTGAGCGTCCAGCACACCGGTTCCTCGGCTGCTCCGAGATGAAGCAGATGCTGCTCCGCCTCGTAGGAGTCGTGCCAGACCGAATCGCCCATCCGCGCCGCTCCAGACGTCGTCGATGATTCGCGAGGCGACTCCACACGGACCAGCCCCTGCAGGGTGTGGAGGCGTCCGCCGGCCTGGCGCCACTCGTCGTCGCTATCCCACGGCAACGCGGATCGCAGGTTCTCGGCCGTCCGCCAGCCGTGCGCGTACCCGAACCGGGTCAGGACGGCGCGCGCGCCGGTCACACCGAGCGTATCGATCAACTCGCGGCGCAACAGTCCGAGCGCCACCGCGTCGAGCAGCAGCACCCGTTCGCTCGCAAAGCGGAGGATCCCGCCTGCCTGATCGACTTCCAACAACTCCTTCAGATCCAGATCACGCGCGCGCATGCGGCCGGGCTCCTCTCAAAATGAGAGCCCATCCTATCGTATCGACAGGCTTTGATGCGATCGATTTCCTTAAGTTGTTGAAAACAAAGGCCGCGCAGGTTGGCAGCGACGTTGCCTCTTAGAGAGGCATGCGCCACGACGGCGCGTCAAACAGAGAAGGAGATGACATGAGCACCGAACGTTGGGAGATCGACAGCAGCCACTCAGGGATTCAGTTCACCGTTCGTCACCTCGTGATCGCGAAGGTGCGCGGACAGTTCAGCCGATGGACCGGGACGCTGACGGCCCCCGAAGCCGACTTCACGCGCGCCTCCCTCGATGTCGTGATCGATGCGACGAGCATCGAGACGGGCGTCGCCGACCGTGACGCGCATCTGCGGTCCCCGGACTTCTTCGACGTCGAACGCCATCCGGAGATCACGTTCAAGTCGACCGGTGTGACCGAGGCGGGGCCGGATCGTCTGGCCGTCGCCGGCAAGCTGACCATCAAGGGGATCACGCGCGACGTCACGCTCGACGTCGAGGTCCTCGGACGGGCGAAGGATCCGTGGGGCCACGAGCGCGCGGCGTTCACCGCGACGACGGCGATCGATCGGCGGGAGTTCGGTCTGACCTGGAACCAGGCGCTCGAGGCCGGTGGGGTGATGGTGGGCGATCGCATCGACATCACCATCGATGTTCAGGCCGTGCGCCAGGCGGAGACCCAGGTTGCGTGACCTGTCGGCCCGGAGTGAGTGACGAAAGGGCGAGGGGAGGTCAATCCATAATGAGGTGGCCATGGCAACGCTGCTCCAGGACGTCGTCGCGCTTCTCGCGATCTCCAACCCGCTGGGCGCGCTGCCGGTGTTTCTCGCCCTGACGCAGGGAGCGACGCCAGCGGAGCGGACGCGCGCCGGCCTGCGAACCGCCGTGGCGGCGACGGCGATCCTCACCGTGGCGGCGCTCGCGGGCCGGCCCATCCTCAGCGCGTTCGGAATCTCGATGCCGGCGCTGCAGGCCGCGGGCGGCCTGGTGATCCTGATGATGGGATTGGAGATGCTCCATGGCGCGCCGACCCGGGTGCAGCACGACGAGGGCAATCAGCAATCGGCCGCCGATCGCGTACTCGTCCCGCTGGCGATGCCGCTGCTGGCCGGTCCCGGCGCCATCACGACCGTGCTGACCCTGTCGTCCCGTCTCAGGAACTGGACCGACACGATGATGCTGCTGATGGCAGTGCTCGTCCTCGGCGTAACCATCGCGCTCATCCTGCTCTCCGCGTCGCGTCTTGGACGTGCGCTCGGCAGTCACGGGCAGCGGATTCTCCTGCGGTTCATGGGGTTGATCCTTGCCGCCGTCGGCGCCGAGATCCTGCTGGCCGGCGTCTACACCTTCGTCCCTCGAGCGTAGCGCGCGCCCGAGAGAAAAAAGCTACGCCTGCTCTGATCCCCGCACGGTCAGGACCGGGCACGTCGCCCCTCGCACCACCTGCTGTGTCGTCGAACCGAACAGCGCGAGGCCGATTCCCCCCCTCCCTTGAGCCCCCATGACGATGAGATCCGCGGGTTTGTCTTCGGCCGCTCGGAGGATCTCGCGATGGGGCCGTCCAAAGACGATGATGTCGGAGATCTCGACCCACGTGCGCGATTCGTCCGCCACGAGCTGCCGCAACTGTTCCTGCGCATCCGCCACCATGTGACGACGGAACTCCGGGATATTGAAATGGGCGGAACTTCGGGGCTCTTCTTCGGCCAGCCACTCGATGGCGTGCAGGAGCGTGACCCGTCCGTCAGCCTGCCGGGCGAGGTTGAGTGCGACTCCGAGCGCTTCGACTGACGCCGGCGAGAAATCGATCGGGCAGATGATGCGCTTGAACGTGACCTCCGGTGACGCACCCGGTTCTGCCTGCGGTGGAACGGTGAGAACGGGGCATGGAGCCTCGCGCAACACGGCTTCCGCGACCGAACCGAGGAGCAGCCGTTTGAATCCGCGGCGGCCATGTGTCCCGATGACGATCAGGTCCGTGCCATCCAACGCGGCCTGATTGATGATCGCCGTTCGAGGATCTCCGTCGGCCGCGACGAGGCGCACATTCGGTGCATCAGCAGGAAGGTCGAGCGCCTGCCGCATTTGCTCGATGACCTGTTCGCGCGACGGCTGCTCGACGTGGACGGGTTCGCCGAGGCGCCCTGTGATCGGGACCGGATCGAATGTCGGCACCACGTGGAGCACCGTGAGCTGTGCCTCGTACCAATTGGCCAGCGCGGTCGCATGGGCAAACGAGCGCGATGAAAAATCGCTGAAATCCACCGGGCAGAGAATCTGTTTGAATTCGATCACCGCATTCTCCTTTTACAGATGTTGAACGGCGGCATGACGCTTCACAGTCATATCAGACGTAGCATTGATTGGTGCGCGGTCTCACGCCGGCGCAAGCGACCAGCTCATGCTTAGGATAGGCCCTGGTCTTGCGTAAGAGTGAGGACATGATATGCGGAGCGAGATCATGAGTCGTGCAGTCCTGCCCAAGATTGCGAAACGTGACAGCGGCCGTTCGAGCCGCTTACCCGCCCCGGTGAGCATTCGGGTTTTCGGGGCGCATCTTCACGACCGGGAGCGGCTTTACATCCGGCGGAAACTCGGCGACAAACTTGCCAAAGCGGCATCGTCGATCGAGCGCGTGAGCGTCCGCATCACCGACGAGAACGGCCCGCGCGGCGGTGTCGATCAGGTCTGCCGGATCAAGGTCGTGATCGCCGGTCTTCCCAGCGTCATCGTCGAGCGCCGCGCGGCGACGCTGGTCGTGGCCGTCGACGCCGCCATTCGCGCCGCGGAGCGCGCGGTCATGTCGACTGTACGCCGTCGGAAATCAAAACCGCGCCGGGCCAGCAAGGCTACGGCGACACGTCAGCGCGCGCGTGCGAGGACATCATGACGGATCTTCAAGGGCCCCGATATTCGCAGCTGCTGCCGGACCCGGAGACGGTGGAGCCCCCGTGCCTGTCGCTGTACCAACCGACGCACCGGCACTATCCGGACACGCAGCAGAATCCCATTCGCTTCAAGAACCTCGTCAGAACGCTCGAGAGGTCGCTGAAGGAGAAGTACGCCAGCAGAGACATCGAGGCGCTGCTGGAACCGTTCCACAGTCTGGCGGAGGATTCGGCGTTCTGGATCCATCCGCGCGACGGACTCGCCGTTCTCGCGACATCCTCGCTCTTTCGTGTCTATCGCCTGCAGCGGACCGTTCCGGAACGCGCGGTCGTGGCCGACAGCTTTCACACCAAGCCGCTGCTGCGCATCCTGCAATCAGCCGACTACTTTCACATTCTCGGGCTCGACACCGCGCACATGAGACTCTTCGAGGGCAATCGGGACGCGGTGGACGAAGTCGAACTGCCGGACGACTTTCCGACGCAGATCACCGATGTGACAGGGGAGCGCGAACCCCGTCCGTCCGACGTCGCCGTCATGGTCTCGGCTGGCGCGTCCGGCGGCGTGGGGGTCTATCAGGGCAGCGGCGAGAAGGACGAAGCCCGAGCGGCGGCGGAACGGTTCTTTCGAGCGGTGGATCGTGCCGTTCTCGAGCACTATTCACGGCCGTCGGGTTTGCCGCTCATTCTGGCGGCCCTGCCCGAGCATCACACCACGTTTCGCCGCATCAGCCGCAATCCGGCGCTCATCGCCCAGGGCATCGACGTTCATCCCGAAGCCTTGACCATCGAGATGCTGCGCGAGCGCGCGTGGCAGGTCGTCGAGCCGAATTATCTCGGACGGCTCGCCGCGTTACGAGAGGAGTTCGGCGCCGCGCAGCCACGAGGCCTGGCCTCCGACGATCTCGCGACCGTTGCCCAGGCAGCCGTCATGGGCCGGGTTGGGACGCTGTTGATCGAGGCGGAGCGCGAAGTGGCCGGGCGGATCGACCGGGCCACCGGCCACATCGAGTTCGCCGAACTATCCGATCCGGAGGTGGACGACATTCTCGACGATCTGGCCGAACTCGTACTGGGTGCGGGTGGCCACGTCGTGGTCGTTCCCGCCGCCCGCATGCCGAGCACCACAGGAGCGGCGGCGATCTACCGTTTCTAGTGGCGGTTCACTTTGTCCGGCATTGTCCAGCACGCCTCGCTGGTGTGTGACAATGCCCCGAAGGTCGTGATGACGCGTCCATCGATCTTCTTGCCGTGAACCTTCAAGCCACCGGCGTTTCCTATGCGTTCGGCAGTGTCGTCGCGCTCGACCGCGTAACGCTGTCGATTCCGCACGGACGATGTGTGGCGCTCGTCGGGGAAAGTGGGGCGGGGAAAACGACGCTGCTCCGCCTCTTCAACCGCATGGTCGTCCCCACGCGCGGCGAGGTCCGGGTCGACGACACCGACGTCTCGCGGCAACCGGTCGAGGACCTCCGCCGCCGGATCGGGTACGTCCCTCAGCAGGGCGGACTGATGCCGCACTGGTCGGTGCAGCGCAACGTGGCGCTGGTGCCCGGCCTGCTGCGGCAGGCCGACGCCGCGGCGGCAGCAGTGCGGGCTCTCGAACGCGTGGGCCTGCCGCCGCGCACGTTCGGTCATCGTTATCCGCACGAACTGTCGGGTGGGCAGCGGCAGCGCGTCGCGCTGGCCCGGGCGATCGCGGCGCGGCAGGGCGCCCTCCTGATGGACGAGCCGTTCGGCGCGCTCGATGCCATCAGCCGTTCCGAACTCCAGACGATGTGCGCGACGCTGCGCCGGGAACTGGGCGTGACGACCCTGCTCGTGACGCACGATCTGCTAGAGGCGGATTTTCTGGCGGATGAAATGGCGGTCATGCGCGCGGGGCGTATCGAGCAGCAAGGAAGCCTGGACGCTCTGATCGCCCGTCCGGAAACACCGTACGTGGAATCGCTCGTCGCGCGGGCGCTCGCCGGAGGACGCCGGCGCCGTATGGACGCATGACTCGCACGCGTGCGGCGGCGGTGATGCTCGCGCTGCTCTGCCTCGTGGCGCTCGAACCGCATCGGATGCACGCCCAGGGAGACGCCGGTCCGATCGTCGTCGCGTCCAAACCCTTCGGTGAGTCCTACCTGCTTGCCGAGATGTTCGTGCAACTGCTCGAGGCGCGCGGGATCTCAGTCGAGCGGACTCCCGGCCTGGGCACGACGGAGATCATCTTCAACGCGATGCGCGCCGGCGCCGTCGACGTGTATCCCGAATACACCGGCACCGGACTGGTGGCGATCCTGAGGGACACCCTGCCCGAGGCGACGCTGGCGGACCGGCGTCGTGTGTTCGCGCACGTCGCCAACGCCTTCGCCGCGCAATACGGGATGCGGTGGCTGCCGCCGCTGGGATTCGAGAACACCTTCGCGCTGGCGGTGCGCGAGGAGACGGCGCGGGAGTACAACCTGCGGACCCTCACGGATCTCGCACGCGAGAGTTCGAAGCTGAACGCCGGCTTCACGCCGGACTTCATCGAGCGTCCCGACGGACTCCCCGGCCTGCTCCGCGTTTATGGCGAGAGCATTCGGCCTCGAACGGTGAAACCGCTGCTCCCCGCGCTCAAGTACCAGGCGCTCGCCGAAGGCGCGGTGGACGTCGTCGACGGGTTCTCGACCGACGGTCTCCTGCAACGCTACAACCTCGTCGTCCTCGAGGACGATCGGCGTTTCTTCCCGCCGTACGAGGCCGCTGCTCTCATCGGCAGCCGCGCAGCGGGACGCGCCGACGTGGTGTCGGCGCTCACGCTGCTGAGCGGACGGTTCAGCGCCGACACCATGCGCACGCTGAACCGCCGGGTCGAAGTGGACGGAGAGGACGTGCGACAGGTGGCATCCGCGGCTCTGAGCGAGGCCGGGTTGGCTGCCGTCCCGGGCGCCGCGGCGTCGGGTGCGCACGCCGTCACGGCGAGTCCGGGACGGATGCAGGAATCCTTCGGCGCCTACGTGTGGTCGAGGCGCGGAACGCTCGTCCGGTTGACGCTGCGGCATCTCTGGCTCGTCACGCTGGCTCTCCTCGGCGCGGTGCTCGTGGCGCTGCCGGCCGGACTGGCGCTCGAGCGGGCGCGAAACGCCGCGGGACCCGCGCTCGGCGGGCTCGGCATGATCCAGACGATCCCCAGCATCGCGCTGCTCGCCTTCATGGTGCCGTTCCTGGGCGTCGGCGTCGTCCCCGCGTTGATCGCGTTGTGGCTCTACGCGCTGTATCCGATCGCGCGCGGCACTTACTCAGGTGTCCGTGACGCCGATCCGGAGGCGGTCGAGGCAGCCGAAGCGTTGGGCATGACGCCGCGACAGCGCTTGTTGAAGGTGCGCCTGCCGCTTGCGGCGCCGGCGATCATGGCAGGCGTGCGCACAGCGGCGGTCATCACCGTGGGGGCGACCACGCTCGCGGCGTTCATCGGGGCAGGGGGGCTCGGCGAGCCGATCGTCACCGGGCTTGCGCTCGCGGACACCCGGATGGTGCTGTTCGGTGCGGTGCCGGCGGCCGCCCTCGCCATCGTGGTGGATGGCGCGCTCGCGCTCGTCGAGCGGTGCAGCCGGCCGGCGCATCTCAGGGACACACGCGGCTGATCGTCCTGCGCGAACGGCGCCGTCAGGACGACAGCCGCATCAGGACGAGTCCCGCGACGATCAACACCGCCGCGAGCACGCGAGAGAGATGCGCCGGTTCGCCGAGGATGAGGATGCCCACGACGAAGGCGCCGACGGCGCCGATGCCGGTCCAGACCGTGTACGCCGTCCCGAGCGGCAAGCTCTTCATCGCCATCGACAGCAGGGCGAAGCTCGCGATCATGGCAACCAGCGTGATCACGCTTTCGCGCGGACGCGTGAAGCCGTCCGACAGCTTCATGGTGTACGCCCAGACGATCTCGAGCAGACCAGCGACGAACAGGACGATCCAGGCCATCGGCACCTTCATTCTGACACGCGATCGGTGATACCGTGAGTTCGTTCTGACCTTGTTCCTCGGAGGGAGCATGAACAACCTGTCGCGCATCCTGTGCGCCATCGACCTCGAGAGGGCCAGCGAACGCGCATTCGATCGCGCCCTCAGTCTCGCGGCGATCGGCAACGCCCGGCTCTTCATCCTGCACGCGGTTCCCCCGAAGGTGCCGTTTTCGGCGCGCGGCGCCGAGCGGCTTCAGTATCTGACCGAACTCAAGCAACGGGCGGAAGCCGCAGGCGTGAAGGTGCGCGTCGAGGAGCAGCACGGCGATCCCGCACGCGTCATCGTGCTTCACGCCGACGCGCGGAACGTCGACATCGTCGTCCTTGGCTCCAACCGGCGGCGCGGCACGCGCAGGCTCAGAGAAGGCTCCGTCGCGGAACGCGTCCTGAGGCGTGCGTCGTGGCCCATCCTCATCGTGCCGTGGGATGCCCCTCAA
>DASWVN010000256.1:0-15710 GCA_036401215.1 Vicinamibacterales bacterium
TCTACCGCCCAACCAAGTCCTCTTAGACCCTCAGTCCAATAGAACCCACACATTTCACGTCCTGAGAACCGACGTGGGCTGGGGTCAGCATCGCTGCCGAAGAGAACTGGGCGCGGATCCTCAGTCTGTGAGGCGAGAAGCACGACCCGGTGACGACGCTGAGGAATGCCAAATGCGTGAGCGTCCACGACACGATATGCCCAGGTGAAACCTAGCTCCTCAAGCCGATCGACGAGATACCGCATCGCTCGACCACGCTGCAGCTGCAACATGAACGGAACGTTCTCGAGCAGAAGCCACGTCGGCCGAGTCCTTTTCGGCCGCAAGAGCCTGAATACGTTTGCAATCAATCCGGATTGGTCGCCCTCAATACCTGCCGTTCGACCAGCCTGGCTGAGATCCTGGCACGGAAACCCGGCGGTGAGCACGCCGACTTTTGGAATTGATTTGATGGCTCGAACGTCGGGTTCGAGAGCAGCATCCGGGAAGGAAGCTCTCAGAACAGCCTGTGCACCCGGGTCGATCTCACACAGGAATTCGCTCTCGTAGAGTCCACTCAATCTGAGGCCATGCTCTAGTCCGCCGATCCCGGCGAAGAGCCCGATGACCTGCGTCCTTCTCCCCTTTGGCATGTGGTGCACGATTCTACCGCGTCGAAGATCTTGATTCACCCGATCGACCGTCCACAGGTTCAGGGGTGTGAGACGGAGCAGCCGGTTCACCGGTATTATGCCGAAGCATGTGTGACAAGGGAGGTCAATACAAGGTCGGCATTCCGTCGTGTCGGAAATGGGAATGAACCCGTTGGGAGAGAAATTGGAACGCAACGGCCGCGAGGTCGTTGGGGGCTCTGCACACTGTCCCCATTCTGGGAATCTTGGTAATCGGGGGATCCCGCCCAAAGGATCCGTCCTCAGCGCTGCCAGGAATTCGGCTTCATGAGTGTTGGGCCTCTTCTCACTGGCGCTCATTCGGCGCCTAATCGCAGCCGGCGAAAACCCGTGATGAGCTGGATCGGGCGAGCCGTGGCTGCAGCGCTGCTCTGCACAGCCGCCGCCTGTCAGGATCTCCGCACCCCGATGGGAGTGCCGGAAGACGACGCCGACATGAATCGCTCGATTGCGCGGGCGCGCGCCGAGGTGGCGACGTTCATCGAGCGCCTCGAGCGACCGGCGGCCGGCGATCGCCTTTTCGCGTTGAAGGCCCCCGTGAGAGACGGAGAGCACGTGGAGCACTTCTGGCTGGACGGCGTCCGTTACCGTGATGGATCGTTCGAAGGGTCCATTGCTAACGATCCGGAGTTCGTCAGGACCGTGAAGTTCGGGGACCGGTGGCGCGTCGCGCGTGACGAGATCTCGGACTGGATGTTCGTCGAGAACAACAGACTGGTCGGTGGATATACGCTGCGCGTGATGCTGGACCGGTTGGATGCCGAGGAGCGCAAGGCGATGCTGGCGTCCTTCGATTTCACCATCGAGTAACGCACGCCGGCCCGATCGTGCCATCCTGGCCATTCGGTGCAGACGCCTTACGACTCTTTGAGGGCCGATATCAAAGACCCTTCGAGAGCCCTCCGTAGCGCGAACCACATGGCCATGACCGATGCCATCACAACTGCGGTCACGACCAGGACGCTGACAGTCAGATTCGCCGGCGAGAAGCCGATGTAGAGCGCCGCGGTCGCACGTGCGAGCAGAGTTCCAGCGATGAGCCCAAGGCACGTCCCTGCCAGAACCGGTCCCAGCGACCGTGCGGCGACTTCCTGCGTCACCTTCCCCGCGTGCGCGCCCAGCGCGAGCTTGATGGCGATCTCGCGCCGGCGCCACCTCACGGTCTCGAGCGCCTGAAAGGCAACCGTCGCACAGACGAGCGCAAGGGCGGCCGCGGCCGAGAACGAGAGGAGAGCCGACCGTCCACGCTGCCGTGCGGTCGCCTGGCTGGCCTGCGCCTGCACGTCAACGGAGAGCAGCGGCCCGGTCGCGCCGGTGTACTGACGGATGACCGCGCTGACGAGCCCCAGCGCGTCGCCCGCGGGGAGGCTCGTCCGCGCGAGAATCGCATCCCCCGTCCGTGACAACACATACACACTCGTGGACACCGGCCGCTCGGGTCCCGCGCCGTACACATCGCCAGCGATGCCAACCACCCGCATCGAAATCCCGCCAACGTATGCGGTAACGCCCACGAGGCTGTCTGCAGACTGCGCGAGATGCCGGCTCACGCTCTCGCTCAGCACCACGGCCTGGCGGGGAAGATCGCGGTCATCGAAGTCACGCCCGGCGACGATTGGGATGCCCATCGTCGTGAAGAATCCAGCCGTCACCCGGCGTTCGTCGGCGATCTGCGTCTCGAGATCCGCTGCCGATAGCGGGGGCGTCAGCCTCACGTTGACCGGCACCCGGTCCGGCGAGAGCGGAATCGGTCCGGCGGCTGCCGTCGTAACGCCTGACCGCGCGCGCAGTTCCCGCAGGGTGGAAGTGGCGACGGTCTCCCCGGTCCCGCGCGGCAGATCTCCGGGAAGTTCGACGCTGACCACGCCAGCCGGCTCGAAGCCCAGGGGCCTGCTCACAGTGGCGGCAAGACTGGCGAGTGCCAGCATCGAGACGTACAGGATCGCGGAGACGCCCGCGGCCTGGCACAGCAGGACGAGATTCCGGGTCCGGGTCAGCGGCACCCCTGCGACGGCGCCGCGGCGCGACTGTAGCAGCACATCGGGCTGCACCCGTGTCAACAGCAGCGCGGTGCCCGAACTCGCGGCAGCGACAAGGAAGGCCGTGCTGAGGGCGAGAAACGCACCCACGCGTGCATCGACGTCGAAGCTGCGGCTGGCGAGTTCGGGGGGAAGGTAACGCACCAACACGGCTGTGATCACATGCAGCAGGGCGAACGCCACCAGCGCTGCCGCCGCGCTCACGACGATGCCGGTCAGGCTGGCGCGGGCGACCAACTGGCGCCGGGTCGCGCCGAGCGCGAGGCAGATCGCGGCGGCACCGATGCCCGCCACGTCGGCGCTGATGCGCGTGCCCGCAAGATGCAGCAACGAAATCAGGACGAGCCCCGCCATCGTCATCGCGATCAACGCGACGGACCCGTCGTCGTAAAGACGCAGGTACTCACGGACGCGCTGCGCGTGCAGTTCGGGAACCTGCCACTGAGTTGTGCCGGAGTGCAACCGCGCCAGTCCGGTCAGATACGGCATCTCCCGCATTCGCCGCGGCTCCGACGTACCGACCCAGACGTTCGTGCCATGAGGGAAGTCAAAGCCCGTGGGCATCACGCCCTGCACCACCACGTCACGGCCGCCGAGCGTCACCGTGCTTTCAACGATCCGCTCGTCAGCCGCGAACCGTGATCGCCACAGTTCGTCGCTGATGAAGACGCGCGGGAGGTCACCCTCGACAGGCGGCACAACCGCAGCCGACCCGATCCGCGGCGCTATAGCAAGTGTCGAGAAGAAGCCGGCGGTGATGCCGGTGGTCGTCAGCTGTTCTGCGCGTGCGAATCGGTGACTGAACGTCCCCGCGTGGCGCACAAAGCCGGCAGTCGCCCGTAAGGACTTGTGCTGCGCGGCGTCGGCTAACTGGTCCCACGCCAGCGGCATCATGAAGCCAGGAGACGAGCCCGGGCGCCCGAAGACGAAGAGTTCGTCGGCGGCAGGGAGCGGCGGCGGCCGCAGAAACACGGCGTCGAGCAGCAGGAATGCCGACGCCGCGGTGCCCAGAACGAGTCCGAGTCCGACTACGGTGAGGACCGTTGTCGCCCCTCCCCGTATCAACTGGCGGATCACTTGCAGCAGCACGTCAGCCGCTATTCTTGATCCACTCGCGTCAAAGGTTCAATTCACCCCGGGTCAGGCCTGCCCTTCGAACGTTTCCCTTTTACGTCGAACCGAGCCATCGGCGGCGGTACGCATCGAGCACACATTGCTCGACGCGCGTCGTCGGGTTCGTCCGGGAGAGGGCTCGTCGTGTCGTTTCGAGCTTAGAATCGGGCCGCTTCGCGTTTGGTCTCTCGCCGAAATGCCGCCTGGCGATCGCTTTCCGCGGCGACACCGCGACGAAGTGGGTGGTCGAAGGATTCGAGAACGGCGTGTGGACGCCGGACTCCGAGATTGCGTTGGTTCTGCGGCCGTTCTGGCGATCCGCACGGGTCGAGTACCGTCTGAATCGAGTGTTCACCGCCTGAGATCGCGAGGGAACCGATCGCAGCTCACAGCCAGTACGCTGCCGCCGGCGCGTTTCGAACCCGACTCGAAGCGCGGCTCAATAGATGGGCGCGTCGGTCCCAAGCTTGGAATAGGTCTTCTCGATTGCCTTTTGGGCCACGACCATCGTCGCGACTATCAACATCAGGCCGACGAAGCCGTTGATCTTCACGGCCGACCCAAAGATCAGCAGGATGACTTCCAGGAACACAAACTTCGAGAAGAAGGAGATGGCCCAGAGGCTCAGCCCATACCCGAGGCGGGAGCGCCCGGTCGAGCGATCCTTGAAGGGCTTCGTGACGACGTCCTTGACGCGAAACGTCGCAGCCGTCAGCGCCTGCAGCACCAGCGCCGCGAAAAGGGTCGAGCACGACGCAATCTGCAACAGGTCCGAGTAGTCGTTGAAGAATCCCAGGACGACGGCATACAGCATGGTACCGAGCACCCACTCGGCGAATACGCGCTACTTCTGACTTGGCTGAGCCACAAACTCCGTTCCGCTCGGGGATCGTTGGCAAAGTCTACCAGTCCTTTGCGGCGATCCTTTCAATGAGCCGCTCGTCACCGGCTGGAAGCGCAAGGAGCAAAGCCAGTGAGCGAGCGATGAAGCGCTAAACGCTAGATCCACCTCTTGGAATACCGGCAATAGTTGTACTCGTCGATCGCCTTGAGCACGTCAGGTCGCGCCGGCAGCAGCGCTCGAACCTCCGCCGCCTGTCGCTGCACGACCTCCATGAATGCGAGATACGTTTCGCAGTTCTGACCGACAGCTTTTAACTCAAAGCCGTAGGCAGGCGCGATCCAGGTGTCCCACAGAGGGAAGAAGTTTGGGGCGATCAGGTGCATCGCCTTTGGAGCCCCGACGCGCCCAAGGACCCGTTCGAGCACGTTGAACACTTGACGCACCTCAGGTCCGTCGGACACCCGGGCAAATGACGCGATGTCACGCTCCCTGAACGCGAGGCATTTTCTCCAAATGCTGTGAAGGGCAAATTCGAGATCAACGACGTGCGCCGCGTCACATGCAACGTTCTTGTAGTAGGCAAAGTTCCAAGACTGAATTAACGCCGCGACGGCAACAGCTGGACTTAGGTGCTCGGAATCTGCAATAGCAGCCGCAAGAAGAACTTGCGCCGCATCGTACACGACGGCGCGGGGCTCACGTGCCCTGAATTCGTGCGCCGCCCGCACAAACTCTTCGACCGATACAGAAGGATGCCGACCCGATATCGCTGCCGACTTGGCAGATCCTGGCCTCTGCCGAACCCTGGCAGCTCCATCTCGGGCTCTCTGAATCCATGACGGGTATTTCAGCAGTCCAGCAGCACGCTCGTAGTCAGCTGCCGACGAATCGAGGTCTCCCAGTGCCTCAAATGCCTGCGCTCGTTGGAGGTACACCATGCCATCGTTCGGGAACCTCCGCAGCAACTCCTGAAATTGCAGTTCGCCTCGGCCGCGGTTGCTGCGCATGGTTCTTGCCGCGTTGTTGGCTTCTCGTGTTACATCGGAATCGTTCATCGACTTCATGGAACCGCACCAAGCCGCGTCACGCCACCGCCCAATCCGCAGACAGCAACGCGGCCTGCTCCAGTACCGTCTGCGTCGCCTTCTCCTGCTTGTCGGGAGGGTACCCGTGCCTGCGGAGGATTCGCTTGACGAGCACCCGCAGCTGCGCGCGGACGTTCTCCCGGAGCGTCCAATCTATGGTTACGTTCCTGCGGACAGTCTCGACCAGCTCGCGCGCAATCATCCGGAGCGTCTCGTCGCCGAGTACCTTGACGGCGCTGTTGTTCGTCTCGAGCGCATCGTAGAACGCCAGTTCTTCCTCGGTCAGGCCGAGGGCCTCGCCCCGCGCGTTCGCCTCGCGCATGTCCCTGGCCCGGCCGATCAACTCCTCGATCACCTGCGCCGCCTCGATGGCGCGATTCTGGTACCGACGGATCGTTTGTTCGAGCATCTCGGGCTTCGCGTGCTGCTCCTCGAATGCGTCCGAGATGTACTTGAGGAAGATGAGACCCAGGACGACGTGCTTGTACTCCGCAGCGTCCATGGACCCGCGGAGAGCATCCGCCATCTGCCAGAGCTGTGCTTCGTAGCCGACGGTCGCGGAGGAGGATTCAGGTGATTGCGCGTTCCTCTTTCGTTTGGCCAAAGACTCCCTCATGAATCTGGCGCACGGCGGCCGAACACCTCGCAGGCAGCGAATCATGCGTGGCCGCACGATCCCTGGGGAGCGCCAGAGAAAACTCAGCAGTTAGATTTTGCGGCAATGCTTACAGATTTCAATGGCTGTAAGCAAGACGATGGAACAAGATCGGCCTGAACGCCGCGCTCGAAGTTCTGGCGGACTCATGGCCCCCGGCCGGCTCAAGCTTGATGACCTGAATCACATTGCGAGACCCTTCGAATCCAACGAGTGATGCAGCCCTATCTCGAGGCGATCGCCAAAGCGCGCGGTTCGGTCCTCACGGACTAACACCGAGGATCCAGCCCTCTTCGGTCTCTACCCGATACCGGTCATTCGGCTCGAGAGTTGCCGGCGCGGCGAACAGTTCGCTCAGCGTATCGCGTGCGTCATGGCGTGCCAGGTGTCGCGCGATGGCTTCGACCTGCACGGAGTCCTTCACCCGGCCACCAACGCCAGCCGGCAGCTTCACGAGTGACGGATAAATTTCCGCAAAGATGATCCGTGGCTGGTCGCGGGGCGGAAGTCTACAGCCGGTCTCGAAGGGCCAGACGGCAGAGAGGCTACGCAAGTGATCGTCGTCGCGCAAGCGCGCGAGCATCGGGAGGCCGACCAAGGTCTGGCTGCCCACAGAACCATTGCCCGACAGCTTCCAGACCGGTTGCACTCCTGACGCCTGTCGGTCGGCTACCCGCAAACGGTCGAGAGCGCCAACAGGATAGGTCGGCGCAGTTGGATGCAGGTGAGCGAACGTTCGGTTCTGCGGATGGCCCCAGAACGGTCCTTCTGAAGCGCCAACCCGCAGGTTCAAGTCGCTGGCAACTTGAAAGCGGTTGTTCGTACGACCAGCCTGGTCGTCCGTGATGCGTGCCGCCAGTTCGTCCCACACCGCGCGCCACGGCCGCTGCGCATCGAGTCCGAGCGCCCTCGCGAACCCAGCGGGATAACCGAACGGGAAATCGAATCCTACGAGGACACGGGTACCGTCCGCTACCAGTCTTCGCAGTTGCGTACGCAGCACGTCACAGCAAAGCTGGCGCGTCGGTAAGTTCTCATTTTCCTCCATCACGAGGCGGCCACCGCGCCACGCGCAGAGGCACCACCAGACGCTGTCCTTGCCCCTCTTCGGTGCGCTGGCAGCGCTCCAGTCGACCATGATGTAGGCGTCGAAGGCGGGGGTTCGTGACGGAGGGAGTGCGACCGCATCAAAGGACTCGTTCGCAGCACTGGAAGGTTCATGCGATGTGGCCTTGTACGTTCGACTGAACCGTGGCCCGACGTCTCCCGGTGACGCTGCTGTGTCTTCGGCGAGCACGCGGACAAGCTCGAAGTCGATTACAGTGCCGAGGGGAATGCTCGACCAAACACCTCGGTTTGCTCCTGCTGCGCGCAGGCCTGGTGTGGGTCGGCCGCCAGGACCAGGACGCATCGGCTGGAACAGGATCTCCACGTCACCGACGCGGAACACCGCTGAGCAGCCTGGCGGCACGGGCATGCCGGCTTTTTCAAGGTGCTTCAGCCAGAGCACAACATCGCGCTTGACCAACCTCATGCCCGAGGTCGCAGCCTCAGCACTTTACGCTGAACTCGGCAGGCTCGTACGCGAGCGACGACGCGAGCCAGCGTTCGGTCACCTCCACGGCCTCACCCTTGCGCCGCGCGTAATCCTCCACCTGGTCGCGATCGATGCGGCCCACGTTGAAGTACTTCGCCTCGGGGTGCGAGAAGTAGAGGCCGCTGACCGAGGCGGCGGGTGACATCGCGCCGTGCTCGGTGAGCGAGATGCCCACGCGGCCGGCGTCGAGGAGGTCGAACAGCTTGAACTTCTCGCTGTGGTCCGGACACGCGGGATACCCGTACGCCGGACGGATGCCGCGGTACTTCTCGGCGATCAGGTCCTCGTTCGCCGGTGTGCTCTTCTCGTAGCCCCAGTCCTTGCGCGCCTGGGCGTGCAGATACTCCGCGAACGCCTCGGCGAGACGGTCGGCGAGCGCCTTCACCATGATCGCGCTGTAGTCGTCGTGGTCGGCCTCGAACCCCTTCGCCAGTTCCTCCGCACCGATGCCTGCCGTCACGGCGAACATGCCAATGTAGTCGGGCACGAGCGACTCCTTCGGCGCGATGAAGTCGGCGAGCGATCGATTGGGACGGTTGTCGGCGATCACTTCCTGCTGCCGCAGCATCGGCAGACGGGCGAGCTCCACGCGAAGCGAATCATCCTTGTAGACGACGATGTCGTCGCCGACCGCGTTCGCGGGCCAGAAGGCGTAGACCCCCTTCGCCGTGAGCAGCTTCCCCTCGATGATCCGCTTCAGCAGCACCTGCGCGTTGTCGTACAGCTCGCGCGCCGCCGGACCGACCTTCGGATCGTCGAGCAGCGCCGGGAAGCGCCCCTTCAGCTCCCACGCCGTGAAGAAGAACTGCCAGTCGATGTACTTCGCGATCTCGGCGAGATCCACGTCTTCGAGATAGCGGCGGCCGACGAACCACGGCGTGGCGGTGACGTGCTCGTCCCAGTCGTACTTCAGGCGGTTCTCGCGCGCCTTCTGATAGGGCAGCAGCGGCTTCTCCTTCCGGCCGGCGTACTTCTCGCGCGTGGCCGCCTGCGCCGCCAGGTTCTGCTCCTGGAACGCCTGGCGGTTGTCGCCGAGCAGGCTCGAGACGACGTCGACGGCGCGCGACGCGTCGAGCACGTGGACGACCGGTCCGCTGTACTCCGGCGCGATCTTCACCGCCGTATGCTGCGGACTCGTCGTCGCGCCGCCGATGAGCAACGGCAGCGTGAAGCCCCGCCGCTCCATCTCGCGCGCAACAAATACCATCTCGTCGAGCGACGGCGTGATCAGCCCCGACAGACCGATGATGTCGGCCTTCTGCGCGATCGCCTCGTCGAGGATCTTCGGCGCCGGCACCATCACGCCGAGATCGACGACCTCGTAGTTGTTGCACTGGAGCACGACGCCGACGATGTTCTTGCCGATGTCGTGGACGTCCCCCTTGACGGTCGCCATGAGGATCTTCGGACGAGCGGCCGCCGGCGTCTCGGACGCACGCGCCTCCGCCTCCATGTAGGGCAGCAGCACGGCGACCGCCTTCTTCATCGCGCGCGCCGACTTCACCACCTGCGGGAGGAACATCTTGCCGGCGCCGAACAGGTCGCCGACGATCTTCATCCCGTCCATGAGCGGCCCCTCGATGATCTCGAGCGGCTTCGCATACTTCTGCCGCGCCTCCTCGACGTCCGCCTCGACGAAGTCGACGATGCCGTGCACGAGCGCATGGGCGAGCCGCTTCTCGACGGTCCCCTCGCGCCAGGCGAGGTCCGCCTCCTTCTTCTTGCCGCTTCCCTTCACCGACTCGGCAAACGCGACCATCCGCTCGGTCGCGTCGGGACGGCGGTTGAAGATGATGTCCTCGACGTGCTCGAGCAGGTCCTTTGGGATGTCCTCGTAGACGACGAGCTGACCGGCGTTGACGATCCCCATGTCCATGCCGGCTTTGATCGCGTGATACAGGAACGCCGAGTGGATCGCCTCGCGGACGATGTCGTTGCCGCGGAACGAGAAGGACAGATTGCTGACACCGCCGCTGATCTTCACGCCGGGACAGGTGTCCTTGATGATCCGCGCCGCCTCGATGAAGTTCTTCGCGTAGTCGTTGTGCTCCTCGAGCCCGGTCGCAATCGCGAGGATGTTCGGATCGAAGATGATGTCGGTCGGATCGAACCCGACCTCCTCGACGAGCAGCTTGTAGGCGCGCTGACAGATCTCCACCTTGCGCTCGATGGTGTCGGCCTGCCCGACCTCGTCGAACGCCATGACGACGACGCCGGCGCCGAAGCGCTGGATCGTGCGCGCCTTGCTCAGGAAGTCCTCTTCACCTTCCTTGAGGCTGATCGAGTTGACGACCGACTTCCCCTGGACGCATCTCAACCCCGCCTCGATGACGCTCCACCGCGAACTGTCGATCATCACGGGGACGCGCGCGATCTCGGGCTCGGTGGCGATGTAGTTGAGGAACGTGGTCATGGCCTGCTCGGAGTCGAGCATCCCCTCGTCCATGTTCACGTCGATCATGTTGGCGCCGTTGCGGACCTGCTCGGCCGCGACGCTCACCGCCTCGGCGTAGTTGTCGGACTTGATCAGGCGTGCGAATTTGGCCGAGCCGGTGACGTTGGTCCGCTCGCCGATCATCTGGAAGTTGGAATCGGGACGGATGACCAGCGCTTCGAGTCCGCTGAACCGCGTGAAGCGTTCGCCGTCCGCGGTGCGCGGTGCGCGGTCCGGTTGTAACCAGCTGGTGTCAGGCAACTTTCTGGGTTCGACGTCCTTCACAACATTCGCGATCGCGGCGATATGCTCCGGCGTCGTCCCGCAGCAGCCACCGACGATGTTCACGAATCCTGATGCGGCGAAGTCGCGGAGCAGCTCGCCGGTCTCGGGGGCCTTCTCGTCGTACTCGCCGAAGGCGTTCGGCAGGCCGGCGTTCGGGTAGCTGCTGACGTAGCACTCGGCCAGACGCGACAGCTCCTCGATGTACGGACGCATGTCGCGGCCGCCGAGCGCGCAGTTGATCCCGACGCTGAACGGCTTCGCATGGCGGATCGACAGGTAGAACGCCTCGAGCGTCTGCCCCGAGAGCGTGCGGCCGCTGCGATCAGTGATGGTGACCGAGATCATCAGCGGCAGACGGATGCCGCGTTCGTCGAACACGTTCTCGATCGCGACGATGGCGGCCTTCGCGTTGAGCGTGTCGAAGATGGTTTCGAGCAGCAGGATGTCGCAGCCGCCGTCGATCAGGCCGCGCACCTGGTCCTCGTAGGTCGCCCGCATCTCGTCGAACGTGACGGCGCGATACGCGGGATTGTTGACGTCGGGCGAGATCGACAGCGTCCGATTGGTCGGTCCCATCGAACCGGCCACGAAGCGCGGACGGTCGGGCGTCTTCGCCGTCCACTCGTCCGCCGCTTCCCGCGCCACGCGGGCGCCGGCGACGTTCAGCTCGTAGGTGAGCGCCTCGAGACCGTAGTCGGCCTGCGCGATCGCGTTGCTCGTGAAGGTATTGGTCTCGATGATGTCGGCGCCGGCTTCGAGGTACTCGCGGTGGATCGCGCCGATCACATCCGGGCGGGTCAGCACGAGCAGGTCGCTGTTCCCCTTCTGCTCGTGCGAGTGATCCTTGAAGCGCTCGCCGCGGAAGTCGTCGTCGCTGAGCTTGTAGCGCTGGATCATCGTCCCCATCGCGCCGTCGAGCACGAGCAGACGCTTCGCCAGCTGCTCGTGAAGAGCAGGGATGAGGGATGACGGGTCGGGGATGCGGGACATGGTTACGTCTTTCTCCTGGATGCCGTGCCTGCCGGCTTCACGCCACTGGCAATCAACACGGTGAACGGATCGCCAGTGCGCCTGGCGCCGATGGTGAGTTTGATGTCTGTCAGACCGGCGTCGGCCAGCAGGGTCCTGAGCGCGTCATCGGAAAACCCCGGCCAACGGTCGCCCAGGCGTTCGTGCACCCAGCTCTCGTCGTGCTCGCGCAGGTCGAGGATGAGCACGCGGCCGCCGGCGACGAGGATCCTGGCGGCTTCGCGAAGCGCGGCCGCGGGATCCGACGCGTGGTGGAGCGCCTGTGAGAGCAGCGCGACGTCCACACTCCCGTCGCCGAGCGGAAGTTTTTCGAGTTCCCCCTTCTTCCAGACGACGTTCGAGACCTTGCGGCGCGAGGCAAGCTGCCGGGCGCGATCGAGAACGGTCCTGGATCGATCGACGGCGTACACCTTCGACGCCCAGCGCGCGGCTTCGATCGTGAGGTAGCCCTCGCCGCATCCCAGATCCGCGACGCGCAGCGGCGGCAGCAAATGTCCGAGGGCGCGCGCCCACGCGGCCCAGCTCCGTCCCGGAACGAGCTGCCGTTCGTTCGTGTCGGGACCGCTGTGCGCCTCGAAGTTCTCGCGGCGCAGCCGGCGGACCTCGGCAAGCCCCGCGGAGTCGGCGCGGCCGACGTCGGTCGCCGCCGCGGCCTCGAACTGCGCCTGCAGGAGCGGCCAGACGGGTCCGAACCCGTTCTGCCCTTCGCGCACGGCCGGCGCGATCCGGTAGTACGAGAATCCGCCCTCGCGATCCTCGACGACGAGGCCGGCGTCCTTGAGGAGGCCGAGGTGGCGCGAGACCCCCGACTGCGCGATGCCGAGGATCCCGGTCAGCTCCGACACGTTGAGCCGCTCGGCGTCCAGCAGCCGCAGCACTCGCAGGCGGGCATCGTCTCCCAGCAGCCTGAAGAGGGCGGATCCAGTCACATACATGAATCTACATGAGTAGATATGCGAGTGCAACCAGCTTTCTCGACCTCAGGTGTTCATGCCTGGCGGGCTGGCCCGGATGTTGATCAAGGTCCGGGGGTGCATCACTGGTGAGGGGGACATCATGCTCGGGAGATACGCCGGAATCGTCGCCGCGGCATGCGCGGCCGGGGCAGCCGTCCTGCTCGTCCGCGGCCTGTCGGCGCAGGAGCAGGGGAAAGAGAAGCCGCTTCGGGTCGCGCCAGACGTCGACCTCGAGCGCTACACGGGAAAGTGGTTCGAGATCGCGCGGCTGCCGAACGAGTTCCAGGACGAGTGCGCGAGCGACGTGAGCGCGGTCTACGCGCTGCGGTCCGACGGACGCATCGACGTGACGAACCGGTGCCTCGAGCCGGACGGCAGCGTCAAGGAAGCGAAGGGGGTTGCCCGGCGGGTCGACGGGCAGCCGCCGTCCATCCTCGAGGTCCGCTTCGCGCCGGGATGGCTGAGTTTTCTGCCGAACGTCTGGGGCGATTACCAGATCATCCAGCTGGATCCCGAGTACAGGCACGTGCTCGTCGGCTCTCCGGACCGCAAGTACCTGTGGATCCTGGCGCGAACGCCTCAGCTCGACGAGTCCGTTTATCAATCGCTCCTGGATGCCGCGAACGCGCAGGGCTTCGACACGTCCACGATGATGCGGACGAAGCACACCGAAAAAGGTGACTGTCCCCTTTTTTCGGTCGGTCCGGCATCCGGCCCTGTGGAATCAATGACTTAGCAAAAAGGTGACTGTCCCCTTTTCCGGCGTAGACTGGCGGGATGGGGAGTCGGACGGTTTACAGGGCGGAGAGCCCGATTGCGGCGGTGATCCTCGCGCACGGCGCCGGGGCCGGACAGAAGAGCCCGTGGATGGTGAAGGCGGCGAAGGCGATGGCCGAGAGGAACGTGACCTGTGTCACGTTCGACTTCCCCTACATCACCGCCGGAAAGAAGGTCCCCGACCGTGCGCCGGTGCTCGAGGAGCACTGGCGCCGCGTGCTCGACGACACGCGCGGCAAGCTGGACGGGCTCCCGGTCTTCATCGGGGGCAAGTCGATGGGCGGACGGATCGCCTCGCACATCGCTGCGCAGGGTGTGCCGGGCATCAGCGGGGTCCTGTTCTTCGGATATCCGCTTCACCCGCCCGGACGTCCCGATCAACGGCGCGACGCGCACCTCCCGCAGATCCAGGAACCGATGCTGTTCGTGCAGGGCTCGAAGGACACCTTCGGCAACGAAGCGGAGATCACCGCGCTCCTGCCAACGCTTCAGCGCGCCACGCTCCACGTGATCCGCGACGGCGATCACTCGTTCAAGGTCCCAGGCGGTGCGAAGGCGCAGGGACCGGCGTTCGATGAGGCGATGAACGCCGCGGCAGCGTGGATGAGGGGCACCCTCTGACGATGACGCGAGCGCGTCTGGCGCTCTTCACCGTCCTGTACGCCGCCGAAGGGGCGCCGATCGGATTCATCTGGTGGGCGCTGCCGACCGTGCTCCGCGAGGCCGGCCTGCCGATCGAGCGGATCACCGGCCTGACGGCGCTCGTCCTGCTGCCGTGGGTCTTCAAGTTCGCCTGGGCGCCGGCGATCGATGTACTGCGCACGCGCTGGTGGGGCTTTCGCGCCTGGATCATCGCCGCGCAGGGGCTCATGGGACTGACGCTCCTGCCGCTCCTCTGGCTCGATCCGGTGCTGCACTTCGAGGTGTGGCGCGCATTGCTCCTGCTTCACGCCGTCGCGGCCGCGACGCAGGACGTTGCGATCGATGCGCTCGCCATCAACAGCGTGCCGGTCGAACACCGGGGGCTGCTGAACGGCTGCATGCAGGCCGGCATGCTGACCGGGCGAAGCCTCTTCGGCGGCGGCGCGCTGCTCGTCGCGGGACTGTTCGGCCGCAACTTGATCCTCGTTCTGCTGATCACGTGGATCTGGCTGGCCCTGGTTGCCGTCGCTTTTGCCGCCGAACCCGAGACCGGATCGGCGGTGCACAGCGATCCGCGGACGTTCCGCAGCACGCTGTTCGACGCCCTTCGGCGGCGGACGACCTGGCTGGGCCTCGCCTTCGCGCTCACCTCGGCAGCGGCGTTCGAAGCCACGGGACAGCTCGCGGGTCCGTTCCTCGTCGATCGCGGCGTCCCCTCGGCAACGATCGGCTTGTTCTTCGGGATCCCGGTGGTCGCCGCGATGCTGCTCGGCGGCCTGCTTGGCGGCGTGCTCGCGGATCGCTGGGGACGACGCCGGTCGATCGTGACCTTTCTCACCGGGTTCGTGCTGACGATCGTGCTCCTGGCGGCGCAGGAGACTGCCAGCCCGTGGATCCTGGCACTGCTGACTGCCATGTACTTCTTCGTCGGCCTCTTCACCGTCGCCTCATACGCGCTCTTCATGGACCTCACCGACCCGCGCCTGGGAGGCACGCAGTTCAGCACCTACATGGCGGCGACGAACGGGTGCGAGGCGTGGTCGACGTGGGTCGGCGGACGGATTGCCGGGAGTGCCGGGTATTCGAGCGCCTTTACCGTCATGAGCGTCGTGTCGCTGCTGAGCCTCGCGCTGGTGCGATGGATGCCGATCGGCGTCCGCACCCCGGCGCCCGCCATCACCGGGCACCCGTCCCCAGGCCGGTGATGAAGGCCGCCGCCGCGAGGGAGACCGCGTCGTTCCATTCGTGCCCCCCTTCGCAGGTCGTCGCTCTGGCCGGTACACCGCGAGTTTCGAGCGCCGCGAGGTCAGCCTCGAGCTTGCTTGCGGTATACCAATCGTCCTGACGGCCGCGCAGCAGTAACACCGGAGGGAAGACGGCTCCTGCATCGGCCAGCAATTCGGGCGGCACGTCGCCGCCGACCGCCACCACCCCGTTCGCATGCCGCGCCCCGCGCACGGCGGCCCTGAACGCCATCGCGACACCCTGAGAGAAGCCGGCCATCACCAGCGGCACGCCCGCGGGAACCGTCGCCTCGATCACGCGATCGGCGTATGCGATGTTGTCGGCGATCATCAGTTCCC
>DASWVN010000257.1:0-7586 GCA_036401215.1 Vicinamibacterales bacterium
ACGAGGCGTTCCATCTTCGCGAGCGAGTCTCCCAGCCGGGCGCGCGTGATGACGACGTCGCCGATCAGGCGCATCAACTCGTCGAGCCGCGCCAGATCCACGCGCACGAACTGCGAGGTCGAGGCAGCCGGCGCTCGCACGGGTTCTTCGGGCTCCGAGTGAGCGCCGAGCGCCACGTCCGGTTCGGTGGCCGCTTCTTCGGTCGCGACGATCCCGTCGCCGGCCCACGAGCGCAGCGCCTCATCGTCGGTCACGTCCTCGAGCATGAATCGGAAGCGAATGGCGCCTCCGTCGCCGATCTCCGGTGCGGCATCCGCGATGCGGCCGAGGCTTCGAAGGCGCTCGCGGACGACGTCCACCGTCACGCCACGCTCGGCAAGCGCACGAGACGGCGAGAAGATCACGCGCCATCTCCGGCCGGTCGTCGCGGCATCAGCCTGAGCGAGGTGCGATTCGCTGACGGTCGGCAGCGGCGGTGTGGTCAGCGTCAGCGCTTCGACGAGCGCGAGCGCATCACCAATCGGAGGAGGGAGGGTGCCATGCTGTCGCGCCGAGATCACGGCTTCGAGCCGAGAGGTGCCGATGATCAGCGCATCGAGGCCCGCGCTGGTGAACGGCGTCTCCCGATCGCGCAACAGACGGAGGTAGCTCTCGAGGTGATGCGACAGCAGTTCGGCGTCGCGCACCTCCACCATTGCCGAAAGGCCCTTGATCGAGTGGAAGGCGCGAAAGAGTTCGTCGATCGTCGCCGGCGGCAGGCCGCCCGGCGCCGCGTCTGCGAGCAGGCGTCGAACGGTCGCCAGGTGCTCTTCGCACTCTGCGAAGTAATCGTCGATGAAGCCGGCGAGAAAATCGTCTGCGCTGGGGTCAGTGCCGGCCATGGTTCGGGCTCCCGGCGTCCGGGCTCAGCAGGGCAGTCACCTGTTCGGCCAGCACCTGCGGCTGGAACGGCTTCGTCAGGTAGACGGTCGCGCCCGCTTCCATCGCGGTCCGGCGGCTCTGTTCGTCGCCGCGGGTGGTGAGGACGACCACGGGCAGCCCGTGGTACTTCGGGTGCCGGCGCAGGAACTTCAGCACTTCGACCCCATGCATGTCTGGCATGTTGAGGTCGAGCACCATCAAGCCGACGGGCGCGAGGGTCAACTGCTCGATCGCCTCCAGCCCGCTTCCGGCCTCGACGAAGGAGGCGGCCGGGATCCCCGCGAGCGACGCCCGGACCATGCGACGGATGGTCGGCGAGTCGTCGACGATGACAATCGATTTCATCACGTTCGCGCCACCAGACCGTTCACCATACCATTCGCGGCGCGCGATTCGCGTCGTCGAACGAGGGGCAGTGGCGATGCGATGCAAATCCGCGCACGCGCCGACTCATCCGTGGTGTTCAGGCGCGATGAGGAGTTGGACGGCGGGCGGACTTCATGGCTGTGCGAGCAGGCGCTTGAAGAGGCCGTCCGCGGCGCGGGACGTGTAGAGCGCCGCCAGGGCGGCGCCCCCGATGAGCGCCAGGACGAGCGTCGAGGCCGCGGCGTGCGGCTGCGAGAGATCGAGTGTGATCGACACGCTGTGCACCGCCTGGTTGACGAAGAACGTCGTGGCGAGCGTGAGCAGGCCGAAGCGGACGAAGGCGACCAGGACGACCGTCCCCAACGCAGCGCCAAAGACGACCGGCGCCCAGAGGTTTCCGCTGGCGCCGGACTCAGCGAAGATCACGCCTGCGAACGTGGCCACCATGATCGTCCAAGTTAGCCACTGCCGGCGGACGATCGCGAGAACCAGCACGTAGAGGAACGCGACGAGCATCGCCGTCTGAAGGGTGTTGGGGACCACGCGAAGGACGTTGGAGATCGGGAAGCGGATCCCGAGAAGATGCGTCAGGCTGGTCGTTCGCGGATACAGCGTTTCAGTCGTTCCCGTGAAGAGGGCCAGCAGGTCGGTCGCGGAGGTCAGCCCCACGAACAGCACTCCCGTGGCGAGACCGATGAGCACATCGCGGCCCACGCGTGGATCGCGGAACTGCCCGCCGAGTACGCGCGCCCATCCGATCAGCAGGTCAGGTGAGAGGCGGCGGACGAACGGCTCGAGTGCCAGATAGAACAGCCAGGTGAAGCCGACATTCAGCAGCGCCAGCGAGAACGCCGAGAAGAAGCCGTTGACTTCACGAGTGAGCTGGAAGGAGTGCCGTGCGCCGAGCACCCAGCCCAGGGTCCAGATCGTCAACAGGAAGAGCGCGACGCGATTCGCGCCGCGCAGATCGGCGCGTCCGGTTCGCAGGTTCGCGCGGACGAGGAGACCAGCCCCGGACAGGAGCACGATCACCAGCACGGTTCCGACGAGCGTGAGCGCACGCTGCGAGGGCGTGGTCGTCGATCCTCCCATGCGCGACGGTTCCGTCCACGGGCCGATCACCTTGAAGGCCGCGGCGCGCGCACCGTAGGACGCCCCTTCGACGCGGACCTGGATGTCGGGCAACGAGCCGGACGGCCCCTCCCACGCCTGGCGGCGTTCGGCGAAGACGAGCGGCGTCCACTGCGGGGTGACCTCCGTGAACTGCGCCATGTCGAGTCCAGCCGCGCCAAACAGGGGCGCCCAGTCCACCGCACCGTCCTCGAGTTCCTGGTCGAACTGCGGCGGCACCCACGCGTACTCGAGCAGCCGTCCCTGGTCGTCGAGCGTGACCCTCGTCATGCCGAACGTATCCAGCGGGGGATCGAAGAGCGTCGGCGACCATGACGTCGAGAGCGGCTCGAGCGGCTGCGGACTGGTCCGATACCAGAAGTCCAGAATGGGTCCGTTCCCGTCTCCGAGCGTCAGCCACCGCGTCTCTGCCGGCCGCGTGCGATTGAGCCAGCGGAGATATTCGGTGTTCACGGCGAAGCCACGCGCCGTGTCGGCCGGCGAAGTGGTGTGTCCGACCGCGGCCAGCAGTTCCCGCGCCCGCTCGCTCAGCACTTCGACTGACTTCGGCGGCGCCATGCGATTGACGAGCAGCGCGCGCTGCGCCAGCACGGTGCAGCCGAGCAGCCCGACCCACACAAAGGCAACCAGCAGCAGACCGGGTGTACGTCCGAGCGTGCCGGGCTCGCCCGCGGCAGCAACCATCTCGGGCGACGGTGTTTCGCCGGCGGCGAGCGCCGCGGCCAGCGGATCGCCGCCGGGAAGCGACGCCGAGACCGACAGCGCGGATGCGGGCCGCGACTCGGGGGCGGGCGCCAGGCAGCGCATGACCGCACGATCGATCTCCGGACTGAGTTCGCGCGCCAGCGAGGATGGCGGAACGATCTCCGCCTGCTCGCGGCGGCGGATCAACTCCGCGAGGTTGCTGCCCTCGAGCGCGCGCTTACCGGTGAAGATCTCGTAGAGCACGAGCCCCAGCGCATAGATGTCGCTGCGCGCCGTCACCTCGCTGCCGGCCAGCTGTTCCGGCGCCATGTAGGCGGGCGTGCCGGCGCGGATCGTTTCGCCGGACGCGCCGGCCAGGCCGAAGTCGGTGATCCGAACGTGACCGGCGCCGTCGACCATGACGTTCGCCGGCTTGAAGTCGCGATGGATCACCCCGCGTTCGTGCGCCGCCGCGAGCCCGGCGCACACCTGTCTCGCGATCTCGAGACCACGCTCTTCGTTGAAGCGGCCGATGCGGCGGAGGAGCGAACCGAGGTCCTCGCCGTCGACGTACTCCATGGAGAGGAACGTGTGTCCTTCGACCTCGTCGATGTCGTAGACACGGCAGACGTTCGGGTGCGAGACCTGCCGCGCCATCCGCACTTCGGTGTGCAGCTGCGTCAGCCGGACCGGATCGCGATCGACGTCCGGTGGCAGGAACTTGAGCGCTACCTGCTGCCCGAGCTTCAGATCATCGGCGCGGAACACCTCGCCCATCCCGCCTTTGCCGAGCTTGCCGACGATGCGGTAGCGTTCGCCGAGCACGGTACCGGGAGGGAAGCGGCCGTGGTCGATGCCGGAGGTGGTCAGGGAAGTGGCCGTCGTCGGGGACGAGCGCGGCGTATCGGACCGGGCAGGCGTCGCCTCCGCCTCCTGGCGGGCGTCCGGCGTTCCGGCAAGGCGGGTCTCGTCGGCGCCGAGGCGAGTCTCGTCCGGTCCACCGTCGCCGGGCTGGTGAGATAACACCTTCATGCTCAAACGGTTCAGGGCATTCTAGTCGAACTCTCTGGTATACTGCCGCTTGCGTTCCTGATGACCGCCACTACTGTGGAGATCCCCAACCGCTCGCTGTTCCGGCAGCCTGAGGTCTGCGAGATCGCGCAGGTCCAGCCGTACGTGCTACGGTCGTGGGAAGCGGAATTCCCCGATCTTGGTGTTTCGAAGACGGCTGGCGGGCCGCGAGTGTATCGCCGCGCCGACCTCGAGCGCGTGCTTCGGATCAAGCACCTGCTCTTCGTGGAAGGGCTGACGCTCGCGGGCGCGCGGCGCAAGCTCGAGGCGGAGGAGCCGGCTGCGAACGACGCGCCGGGAGACCTCGATGCGCTCCTCGGCAGCGACGTGCGCGAGCGGATCATGGCCGTCAAGCGCGGGTTGCGGGAACTGCAACGGCTGTTGGGGGAGGAGCCGGGTGCGCCGCGTCCCGAGCCGTTCGTCCTGCAGGAGCCGAAGGCCAAGGCCAAGCGCGCACGGAGCGCGAAGAGCGGCAAGCCAACTCGTCCGGGACGAGTTGGAAAGGGATGACTGGTCCCGGGACCAGTCGAACTGGTCCTGGGACCAGTTGGAATCGGTGAACTCGCCTCGGGGCGAGTTCGAAGCGTCGGAAGTAATGGTCCGCCTTCGCACCTTCGGTGCTACGGCGAGACGCCAGACAGCCGGCACGGCGTTGTGAGTTTTCGGTCCGCCTCCGCACCTTCGGTGCTGCGGCGAGACCGAATATTTCCGGCGCTTTGCGCCGGAAATATTCGGGATGTAGCGCAGCCTGGTAGCGCACCTGACTGGGGGTCAGGGGGTCGCTGGTTCGAATCCAGTCATCCCGACCAAATTTCCTAAAGAAAAGGCCCTGATCGCGATGAGCGGTCAGGGCCTTTGTGCTTCATGTGTCCCGCGGTGTGTCCTACCTGTTCTCCAGGGCGCTCTCCAACATGGAATCCAGGCTCACGATGGACTGAGCGACCTGGGCGGCCTCTTCCTCGGTCATCTGTTCGATGGATGACGCGAAGATGCCGGTCTGGTTCGGGGCCCCGGTCTTGGCTGCGGTCAGCGCATCCATGATGCGTTTCCAGTAGTTTGGTGCTTCGTAATAGATGTCCTTCGTTTCCGTGAACACCTTGTCGTCCACCATCACGAGTTCAACCGCGGCCTCGTTCAGCCGCTCTTTGATGCGGCCTTTCCCGGTGGCGAGTTTCTGAACCGCCGCACCCAGCTTCTCACGTGTGTAGAGAGGATCTGCCATACGGCAGAGTTTATCGCGTTTCGCGGTCGTGGCGACTAGACTTGGTCGAAGAGCCCCGGCTGCTCGGCGTCCACCACCACGTGCCGCTGCAGCGTCACCACCACACGTACGGAGCGGCCCCGCACCTGGGCCAAGACCTTGGCCACCTCGGCCTCCTTCAGTTCATCCACGTCCCAGGATGCGTCGAGCAGGACGGGCACGACCCTGCGGGCCTTCTGACGGCGCTTTCGGAGGATGCGGTTCGCATGACGGATCGACCGGGCGCCGGCCACCTGGTCCCACTCGCGAGCGATCCGTCGATAATCGTAGGCGGTGCGCCCCTCCACACCCGTCGCAATCTCGATTTGCCTGCGCTCCAGATCCGCGCCCACGCCTTCGAGCAGCGACCCGATCTCCCGTGCGTGTTCCAGCGACGACACCGCGTTGCGCTCAATCGCTTGTTTTAAGGCGAGGATCCTTTGCACCAACTGCGGACGCGTCAGGACTCGGTGCAGGCTCAGGCTGTTGACCGACCGTTTTGTCATGACATCGCATTCTGTCCACACCAAGGGTCGAGGGCCGTACCTGGTAGGGGACAAATTAGAAGGAGACTACCCGCGACGGTGAGGAGGCCAACAACCCGCGTGCCACTATCGCAAAGCCCAAAATGCCAAGTGCATGTTTGCGTGAGTTGGCGGTACAGATCTTTGCGAACGAACGAGAGTTGGAGCAGTGCGAAACCGCCTACATAGGGACTTGCGCCAATCCCGGACTGGGCGCATCATCAAAGAGTAAGACTTATCCGAAAGCGCAACGACAGGCCGTGCCGCTGCCAGGCGAGCCGGCGACCAGGTCGAGGGGCTGCGCACCCTCGTTTGAAAAAGTACCTGGTCATTGACCGAAGGACCGCCCGAGAGTTCACGCTCTCGCCCAACGCGAACTAGGCTGCAATGCCAGCCTTCGCGGGCCGCTGCCCTCGACACATCGATTGGTTGATGTTCGAGGTGCGTTCACATGGCTCGCAGCAAGCCGCAGCCCCCCAAGTTCACAGGCCCGCACAGGCCCGAAACCCGCGAGCGAATCTCCGCCACGATGCGTGCTCGTCACCAGGACGAGCGCACCGCCGTCGATGTGGTCGAAGCCCTTGCGCCCCCGAAGCGGCTGCACGCCCTCCGAGTGAGCAGTCTGGAAGCCATCGTGGCCTTCCACGAACGAACCGCGGAGGCCCAGTCGTGAGCACCGAGCCCGTCGCACTGACCATCGAAGAGGTCGCAGCACTGCTGCGAGTGGGGCCGAAGGCCGTGCGCAGGTTGATCAGGCTGAAACGGCTTGTTGCGGTGCAGGTCACCCGACGGAGTGTGCGCATTCACCGCAGTGCCGTCGAGCAGTTCCTGCTGAATCAGAAACCTTCTTAACGAGTTGGCAACACGGAGCGCCACCGTGGGCCGTGCGCCTGGCTTCTCCACCAGGCGCACGGCTGCCATCAATGGCGAGAGCGGCGATTCAGGAGATGGAGATCCCGCAATGGCAAGAGTTAACCAAAGGGCGGTCGACGCGATTCGCCTGGCACTTCAGCGCTTCCCAGGTCTGTCGGCGGAGGGCCTTCCCATCCTCGACAGAAACTACGCTCCGCTCGATCCGTGGGTGAACTACACGCAGGCCCAGGTGCACACCGCTATGGACTACCTGCGAGTCGAGCAGGCTTCGTGCAAGCGAAATAAGACCCTGGGCTCCTACACGCTCAAACACCGCGCCGAACGACATGTCGAAGAGTGCTTCCGACGTGAGATAGATACCGCGACCCTCTACGTGAGCAATGGCGCCATGATCGCGGCGGCCATTGGTCTCGGGTTCAAGGTTGAACCCAACGACCCGGGTCGTTCGCTGAACGCCATGATCACGGTGCCGAAGGCGGTCCAGTGATGAACATTCGCACGTTCGCCCTCGTGCAGAACGTCAAGCTGCTCGAACGGCTCATCGGCCAAGGATTCATCGAGGGTGCCACACCGGAAGCCATCGTGGCCTACCTGGAGGGTCTCACCGACGACGACGGCAACCCGGCGCCCATTGCCGATGCACAGACCCGAGTGGACATCGTCGGTGCGAAGAAGCGTATTCCGGAACTTGGTGCGGCCGAACTTCGCAGCATGGGTGGGCGCAACGTGGTGCGCGCGGCCTTCGGTCTTCCCGCAATTCAACCAACGGAACCGTG
>DASWVN010000258.1:0-6127 GCA_036401215.1 Vicinamibacterales bacterium
GCTCGGCGCGCAACTCTGCGACGCCTCCGGCAGCGTCGTCAATCGCGACTACGAGCGCGCGTGGCTCCCCCACGACCTCGCGCCCGGCGCGAGCGCGGAAATCCCGATGACGATCACGCCGCCGGAGAAGCCGGGGCGCTATGCCTTGAAGTTCGACCTGGTGTCGGAGGGAATCGACTGGTTCGAGTCGTGCGGCTCGCCGACGACGGTGAAGGCGCTGCTGGTCATCTGACAGCGCCAACGCCCAACGCCCAACGCCCAAGGACCAAGGACCAAGGACCAAGGACCAAGGACCAAGGTCCAAAGTCCAAGGCCCAAAGTCCAAGGCCCAAAGTCCAAGGCCCAAGACCAAACGAAAAAGCCCAACTCCCGTGAGGTTCTTGGGAATTGGGCTTGACCTTGGTTCTTGGCCTTTGGTTCTTGGTCTTTGGTTCTTGGCCTTTGGTTCTTGGCCTTTTGGTTCTTGGGAATTCGGCGCGCGCTAGCTCGCCGCGGCCGCGCCGACTTTCGCGCCCACCGGCACGCGGGCCGGCGTGGACCCCGGGGCTTCGACAAGGCGCCACGCGTCCTGCTCCTCGAGCACCCGTGCCGCGAACGCCGTGTGCAGCGCATGGCCGCCACGATGGGCCACGAGGTGACCGATGACCGGGTATCCCACGAGCGACAGGTCGCCGATCACGTCGAGGATCTTGTGGCGGACGAACTCGTCCTCGAAGCGCAGCGCGTTGTTCAGCACGCCGGTCTCGCCCAGCACGATCGCGTTGTCGAGCGACCCGCCGAGCGCGAGCCCGCGCTGACGGAGCATCTCGACTTCCTTCAGGAACCCGAACGTCCGCGCCGGCGCGATCTCCTCGACGAAGCTCTCCTCGGTGATCCTCATCGTCCGCGACTGGTGACGGAGCAGCGGATGATCGAAGCTGATGCTGTAGGTGACCTTGAGGTGATCCGCCGGGTAGAGCGCGATCCGCTTGTCCCCCTGGGCGAGGGAAATCGGCCGGAGCACCTTCAGATATCGGCGCGGCGCAGTCAAAGTCTTGACACCCGCTTCGTTCTGGATCAGGTGAACCCACGGCGCGGCGCTGCCGTCCATGATCGGCACTTCCGGGTGGTTGACCTCGACGATCGCGTTGTCGATCCCCAGCGCCCGCAACGCGGCCAGCAGGTGTTCGACCGTTTCGACCGAGACCGCCTCACGCATCAGGCCGGTTTGATACTGCTGCATCCCGCCCAGATGCGTGATCGTGGCCGGAATTTCCAGCCCGTTCAGATCCGTTCGCTGAAAACGAATGCCGTAATCGGCCGGAGCCGGCTTGAGAGAAAGGGTGACCTTGTTGCCGGAATGAAGACCGATTCCGGTGCAGGAGGCGGGTCGTCGTAAAGTGCGCTGCGCGTTCATAGCCTCTTTCAGGCGAATTGGGGAACCTCTCCGAGCTCAGCAAACGCCTTGCCACCCCAAAACCGCTGCCGGTGACATGACGTAAGTTATTGCTGTAATAGGAGTTGTGGCTTGGATCAGGTTCCGAGCCTGGGCGGATTCGCGAGCAACCGTGGCTTTTTTACCACAGTGACGGTCCACCGCCCTGTGGCCATCGAACCACAGCCAATCCGGGCTCCCTGACGGCGCATCCACCTCTCCAACCCGAAAATCGGGACGCTCACGATTCCCGCGTAGAATCAACGACTTGCGGAAAAGGTGACTGTCCCCTTTTTTCAGGCGCGTCGGCGTTTCCGGGTTCCGGCGTTCTCGGACTCGGCCTCGGGGGCGGTCAGGATCTCCGACAGAAAACGCCCCGTGAAGGATTCTCGGTTCCGGGCGACTTCCTCAGGAGTCCCCTTCGCGACGATTTTTCCGCCGCCCTCCCCCCCTTCCGGTCCAAGGTCGATCACATAGTCAGCCGATTTGATGACGTCGAGATTGTGCTCGATGATCACCACCGTGTTCCCCTGGTCCACGAGCTTGTTCAGGACGTCGAGCAGCTTGTGCGTGTCGGCAAAGTGCAGCCCGGTCGTCGGCTCGTCGAGGATGTAGAGGGTGCGGCCCGTGCCGCGCCTCGACAGCTCCTTCGCCAGCTTGACCCGTTGCGCCTCGCCGCCGCTCAGCGTCGTGGCCGATTGCCCCAGCTCGATGTAGCCGAGACCGACCTCCTGAAGCGTGCGCAGCTTGTTGGCGATCGGGGGAAAGTTCTCCAGCAGCGGCACCGCCTGGTCGACCGTGAGGTCGAGCACGTCGGCGATCGACTTTCCCCGGTACTTGATCTCCAGCGTCTCGCGGTTGTAGCGCCGCCCCTTGCACTGCTCGCACGTCACGTAGACGTTCGGGAGAAAGTGCATTTCGATCGCGATGACGCCGTCCCCCTGACACGCTTCGCAGCGCCCTCCCTTCACGTTGAACGAGAAGCGCCCGGGCCTGAATCCGCGCGCCTTCGCGTCGGGGAGCATGGCGAACAGCTCGCGGATGAACGTGAACAGCCCCGTGTAGGTCGCCGGGTTGGACCGCGGCGTCCGCCCGATCGGCGACTGATCGATCTGGATCACCTTGTCGAGCTGCTCGATCCCTTCGATGGCGGTATGTGCGCCGGGCTCGTCGGCCGCACGATAGAGCGCGCGCGCCAGCGAGCGATACAGGATCTCGTTGACGAGCGTCGACTTCCCCGATCCGCTCACGCCGGTCACCGTCGTCAGCAGCCCGAGCGGGATCGCCACGTCCACGTTCTTCAGATTGTTCGCACGCGCGCCGCGGATGACGACCTGCCCCTTGCGCGGTTCCCGGCGCCTGGCCGGTGTCTGGATCGATTCATCGCCGCGCAGGTAGGCCGCGGTCAGCGATCCGCTGCCGTTTTTCAGCAGCGTGTCCGGCGTCCCCTGGAAAATGACCTTGCCGCCGTGTTCGCCCGCGCCAGGACCGAGATCGACGACGTAGTCGGCGGTCCGGATCGTTTCCTCGTCATGCTCGACCACCACGACCGTGTTGCCCAGGTCGCGGAGGCGCGCCAGGGTGGACAGCAGGGCGCGGTTGTCACGCTGGTGCAGGCCGATCGAGGGCTCGTCGAGCACGTAAAGGACGCCCGTCAGGTTCGATCCGATCTGCGTGGCCAGGCGGATGCGCTGCCCCTCGCCGCCTGACAACGTCGCGGCGCTGCGCGCCAGCGTCAAATACCCGACGCCCACGTCGTCGAGAAAGTGGAGCCGGTCGCGGATCTCGCGCATGATGCGGCTGGCGATCAGCATCTCGCGGTCGGACAGCTCGATCGCATCGAACACGCGAACCGCTTCGCTGACGGGAAGATTGACGTATTCGGAGATCGTCCTCCCCTTCACGCGGACGGCGAGGCTCTGCGCCTTCAGCCGCTCTCCCCGGCACGTCGGGCACGGACGAAGCGATCGATAGGGCTCGAGGTTTTCCTGCTCGAGCCACGTCCCTTCGTCGTACCGCCGCCGCAGGTTCGGGATGAGCCCTTCGAAACCTGCGCCGAACGGATCCTTGGCCGCCGCCTTCTTGCGGCGTCCGGCGCGCTCGTCCGTCCGCTTTGCGCCCGGCGCGCCGTAGAAGATCAGCTCACGGATCTTCCTCGGAAGCCGCCGGAACGGCACGGTGAGGTCGATGCCGAACGTCCGGCTCAGGGACCCGAGCGCTTCGCGCACGAGCCGGCGGTCCCCTTTCGCCCATGGCGCGATCGCCCCCTGCTGCAGCGACAGCGATTCGTCGGGCACGAGGCGAGCCGGGTCGAAATCGTAGACGGCGCCCAACCCCTGGCACTCGGGGCAGGCGCCGTGCGGCGAGTTGAACGAGAAGGCGCGCGGCGTCATCTCGGGCATGCTCACGCCGCAGAACGTGCAGGCCAGGCGCCGCGAGAAGAGCCGGTCGCCGCCGTCGAGCGTGTTGATGACGACGACGTCCTCGGCCAGGTTGAGCGCGATCTCGATCGACTCCGCCAGCCGGCGCTCGACGCCCGACCTGATGATCAGGCGATCGACGACGACGTCGATCGTGTGGTTGCGGCGTCGATCGAGTTTCAGGTCCTCGTCGAGCGAGCGGAGCTGGCCGTCGACGCGCACCTTCGTGAAGCCCTTGGCGCGGAGCGCCGCCAGTTCCTTCTTGAACTCCCCTTTTCGTCCGCGGACGATCGGCGCCAGCACGTTGATGCGCTCGTCGTTGGGCGCGAGCATCACCATGTCGACGATCCGCTCGAGCGACTGCGACGAGATCTCGCGGCCGCACAGGTGGCAGTGCGGGACGCCGACGTTGGCGAACAGGAGTCGAAGGTAGTCGTAGATCTCGGTGACGGTGCCGACCGTCGAGCGGGGATTGGAGCCGGTGGTCTTCTGCTCGATGGCGATCGCCGGGGAGAGGCCGTCGATGAGGTCGACGTCCGGCTTCTCCATCTGCTCCAGGAACTGGCGGGCGTACGACGACAGCGACTCGACGTAGCGCCGCTGGCCTTCGGCGTAGATCGTGTCGAAGGCGAGCGACGACTTACCCGAGCCCGACAGGCCGGTCAGGACGACCAGCTTGTCGCGCGGGAGGTCGACGTCGATGTTCTTGAGGTTGTGGACGCGGGCGCCGCGTACAGCAATCCAGTCGTGCGCCATCAAGCCAGGGGCTCCCCCCTGCGTGCAAATCCGTGTAGTTCCAAAACTGTGATTTTAGCACTTCGGGCTGAGGCTGGGCTTCAGGCGGTGCGGAAGCCTTCCTTTGCGGCGGCGGTCCGAAGACGCCCGTCGAGCGGACCAGGCGAAGGGAGGGCGGACGATGGCCTGCCAACAGGGTCGCGGCGGCCAGCTGGAGGGCTTCGGCGGCGCGAAGGGGGTGGACTCGCAGGAGCCGGCGGGCGATCTCAGGATCTCGTCGTGCGGTTCGACTTCTGCACACGCGGCCGACAGCGTTCTCAGCCGGCAAATGCCGTTTCGATCGGTGCGGACGGCACACCCTCGCGTTCCAGCCGAGCCAGAGCTGATGCGCATGACCTAGGTCCCGCGCCAGACCTGGATCTTCTGAGAGTCGTGCCCGCATGGCCTCGGTCTCTGGATCCTCGACCAGGAGGGGCAGATGGCGGACTGTCACCAACCGTCCGAGCGATCGCCTCCAACGCGCGCGCGGCACTGTGCCCTTTCGGAAGGCTGGGGGACGAGATCTCCGGGGACAGCCGTCCTTCAGGGCGGCGCAGGATGCCCTGTCGTTCGAGCGTGCGCGAGACGCCCGTCCCGGTCAGGGATGTCGAGAAGCGGCTCGAGGCGCGCGTTGGCGTTCCGCGGTCCTCGATGATCACCGTCTGTCCGCCGCGAACGCGGTCCAGCAGCGCACTGAGGCGGTTCTTGCCTTCGGATGTGCCGGCGCGCGTCATCTGGCTGTTATAGCCAGATGATGTAACGCCCGTCGCCCGACAGGGATGCTGCGGATTCTGCCACCCGACGATTGCAGATTCTGCGCTCCTGTGGAAACTCGGTCTGGACCTAGTTCACGGCCGCAGGACGTGATTGGCGGTCTCGTCGCGCCTGAGGGGAGCAAATCGAAATCCAGCCGGAGTCGAAGAAGTAGAAGTCGCTCAAGTTGCCGAAGACGTTGTTGGGAAACCGGCGGTCCGCGTCGATTGCGCGACGCAGGTGCGCGAGCGCCAGTCGGCACCGTTCATCAAGACCAGGCATCATCCATCAGAAGTTCAGTTTCGAGTTCGAACCTCGGTGCCCTGCTACTCGGCGCGATTCAGATGTTTCCAGACGACGACCTGCCCGGAAAGATAGAGAACGGCCCACAGAGTGCAGACGATCCAGAGGGCGGCCGGCGCCCGGGTGACAAAGACGGATTCACTCCTGTGGACCAGAGCCCAGACTGCGCTGCCGTAATAGAGCAGAAGAGCGGCTCGCAGCCAGTTGCCGGCATTGCGCGGCATCCATTCGATCGCGGCACCGAAGGCCGTCCAGAGGATGGGCACGCCAGCAATGGCCACCCCCGGTGAGTGAATACTCAATGGGCCAGCCGAAATTACCAGTGAGGCGGCCCGGGTTTGTCGGAGGGTCAATTCCGAGAGAGGATGGACCCAATGGCACGACCCAGCAAATATTCCCCGGAACTGCGTGAGCGCGCCGTCCGGATGGTTCTTGAGCACGCCGATGAGCACCCCTCGCAGTG
>DASWVN010000259.1:0-6031 GCA_036401215.1 Vicinamibacterales bacterium
CGAAGAGGGCTATCACTTCGTCGAAGCCGATGCGGTGGCGTCGGAACTCGGTGCGGTGATCGCGTCGATCGATGCGCTCCTCGGCGAGGCACGTGCCGGGCGGCTGGTGCGAGAAGGCGCGCAGGTCGTGATCGTGGGCCGACCCAACGCAGGGAAATCCACGCTCTTCAACGCGCTGGCCGGCGCGGGACGGGCGATCGTCACCGAAATTCCCGGCACGACACGGGATCTGCTCGTCGAACAGGTCGATATCGGAGGGATTGCGGCAACGCTGGTCGATACCGCAGGAATAAGGCAGTCGACCGAAGATCCAGTAGAAGCCGAGGGCATTCTTCGTGCGCGATCCGCGGCGGACCGGGCTCACCTGGTGCTCGTCGTCGTGGACTCCTCCACCGCTCCGGGCGAAGACGACCGGGCGCTGCTCGCGGCGGTCGAGGAATCGAGCCGGATCATCGTCCTGAGCAAGTCGGATCTCCCGGCCGCGCCTGGGACCGCGGACTACTCAGGCGATGCCGTCACGGTCTCCGCGACGACCGGCGCGGGGCTTGATGCGCTGCGTCAGCGGATCGCGGAAGCGCTGGGACTCCGCGAGACGTATCGCGACACGCCGGCGATCACGAACATCCGGCACATCGAGCTGCTCGATCGTGGCCGTGCGGCGCTGGAGCGCGCCAGGCAGACGGCGTCGAGCGGCCTGCCGGAGGAACTCGTGTCGGCCGACATTGCCGAGGCGCGGACCGCGCTCGAAGAGATCACCGGCCGGCGAACGGCCGACGATACGCTGAACGCCATTTTTTCCCGCTTCTGCATCGGCAAGTAGGCGGAATCCCGCCGGCTCTCCAGGGTTGAGCGGCGGCTGCCGCGGACGGGTCTCGCGCGGATAACCTGAATGAACACATCTGTTTACGACGTTGTCGTGGTTGGAGCCGGGCACGCGGGTGTCGAGGCCGCGTGGGCGGCGGCCCGTCTTGGCTGTTCGGTGGCCATCTGCACGCTGTCAGACGGCACCGTGGCCCACATGCCGTGCAATCCGGCTATTGGCGGGACCGCGAAAGGACACCTGGTCCGGGAGATCGACGCGCTCGATGGACTGATGGGTCGCGCCATCGACGCGACGGGGATCCAGTTCAAGGTCCTGAACCGCAGCCGCGGACCCGCGGTCTGGTCCCCTCGGGCCCAGGCTGACAAGCGGCGTTACAGCGACTGGGTGCGCGACGCGCTGCGGGCGGTCGACGGCATCGAGTGGCTGTTTACGCCGGCGGTCGCGATCCGGGCTGATGCCGATGGAGTGACGGGACTCGAGCTTGCGGACGGTTCCCTCGTCCCCTGCCGCTCGCTGGTGATTACGACCGGCACTTTTCTCAACGGACTCGTTCACGTCGGTCCCGAACAGCGTCCGGCGGGAAGGGCTGGCGAACCCCCGTCCAGGGACCTTGCAGAATCGCTGAAATCGTTTGGCTTCCGGTGGGGGCGCCTGAAAACCGGAACGCCGCCGCGCCTCGACCGTAAGTCTATTGATTTCAGTCGTTTCGAGACGGAGTTCGGCGACGATCCACCGGTGCCGTTCTCGTTCTGCACCGATGGGATCGATCGGGAGCAGATCGTCTGTCACGTCCTCCACACGAACGACCGGGTCCACGAGCTGGTTCGATCGAACATCCACCAGTCCCCGCTCTTCAACGGCCAGATCTCCGGGATCGGTCCGCGCTATTGCCCTTCGCTCGAGGACAAGGTCATGCGGTTTCCCCAGCGAGAGCGGCACCAGATCTTTCTCGAGCCGGAGGGTCTCGACGTCGACGAGATCTACGTGAACGGCTTCTCCATGTGCCTCCCTGCCGGGGTCCAGGAGTCGCTCGTCCACGCGCTGCCCGGTCTGGAGACGGCTGTCATGTTGCGACCCGGTTACGCCGTCGAGTACGACTTCATCCAGCCCACGGAACTGCGCGCGACGCTCGAGACGTTCCGGCTCCCCCGCCTCTTCCTCGCCGGGCAGATCAATGGCACGTCGGGCTACGAGGAGGCGGCCGCACAGGGGCTGGTGGCGGGCGCGAATGCGGGATTGACGGCCCTTGGGCGGCCCGGGCTGTCCTTTGGCCGTGATGAGGCCTATATCGGGATCCTGGTCGACGATCTGACGACCCGAGGGTGCCTCGAGCCGTACCGGATGTTCACGTCCCGGGCGGAACACCGGCTGCTGCTCCGGACGGACAATGCGGATCTGCGCCTCACGCCACGCGGACGCGAGGCCGGTTTGGTGGACGATGGGCGGTGGGAGCGGTTCGTTGCGCGGAAAGCCCGCTTCGAACGCAACTGCCAGACAGTCCGGCGAACCACGGTGTCCACCCCCTCGGGTTCGTGTGTGCCGGCCGAACGCGCGTTGAAGCAGCCGGAAGTTCGTCTGGAGGCGCTGGTGTCATCCGGCCAGCTGCCTCTGGACACGATGCCGCCCTCGCGCGCGCTTGATCTCGTCAGCGTGGAGACCGAGTTCCGCTACGAGGGCTACTTGAAGCGGCAGATCGCCAGCGTCGAACGGCTTCGTCGCCAGGAAGGGCGCGCGATCCCGGACTGTTTCCCGTTCGAGTCCGTCCCGGGGCTCTCTCGCGAGATGATCCAGCGCCTGGGTGAGGTGCGGCCGGCGACGCTCGCACAGGCGTCCCGCATCCCCGGTGTCACGCCGGCCGCCGTCGCGGTCGTTGCCGCCTATATCGATCGCCTGAAGGGATAATCCTCCCCGTCTGATCACGTCCCAGGGTCAAAATCGACGCCCGCTGGACAGAGTGAGTTGCGGTAAGCTCCGCACGTGGGGCGTGATTTCAAGAGCAGGTTGAGCCGGCGAGCGGCAAAGGCGGGGGTTTTTCTCTCCGAAGAATTGGCCGCGTCGCTGGCGGCCTACTACGAATTGCTCTCCCGCTGGAATCAGAAGATCAACCTGACGTCCCTTGTGGATCCCGACGAGGCGATCGATCGCCTGCTGCTCGAGCCGGTTGTCTCAGCCAGGTTCGTCGATGCAGGTGAGATCCGCACGCTCCTGGATATCGGGTCCGGCGGCGGCTCACCCGCGATCCCGCTGGCGCTCGCGGTTGGACCCGATGTGGCGCTCACGATGGTGGAGGTGAAGGTCCGCAAGTCCGCCTTCCTGCGCGAGGCCGTCCGTCATCTTGGACTGCGGAATGCTCTCGTGGAGAACCGTCGCTACGAGGAGCTGCTCACTCGTCCCGAGCTGCTGGAGCGCTTCGACCTGCTCTCGATCCGTGCGGTCCGCGTCGAACCGCGAATCCTGATGACGCTGCAGGCGTTCCTTCGTCCAGGGGGCCAGATGCTGTTGTTCCGGGGTCCTCTAGGTCCCGAAGCGCCCGGCAACATCCTCCACCCGCTCGAGTTCGAACGAACCGTCCCGCTCGTCGAGTCCCTCCAGAGCCGCCTAACCCTGCTCCGCAAACGTCCAATCGGTTCAGGTGTTCCACGTGGAACATTCGGTGGTGTCTGACGTCCGAGACGAAGGGCCCAAGGACCAAGGACCAAGAGCCAAGGACCAAGAGCCAAGGACCAAGGACCAAGGGGCCAAGGGCCAAGGACCAAAGGACCAAGGACCAAAGGGGCCAAGGGCCAAGACATGGGCCCGACTAAGGGGTTGGAGGCAAGCAGCCCAAAGCAATGGACCCCGTCGGGACCGTTCACGGACCGGAGAAGCTAATTGAGCGGGCACTCAAGGTCACGCCAAGTTTTACCGCAGTCCGTACAATGCCAATGTTCCACGTGGAACGTTCGCTCGTGTTTTTCGCCCGACCCAACAGAATCAATAACTTAGCGTAAAGGTGAGTGTCCCCTTTTTCGGGTTGGCCCGGCTCTTTCGTGTCTCTTATGGCCTCTTTGGGCCTTTCGTCGTTGGCCTCTTGGCCGTTGACGAGCGTCACCGTATTTACCTGCCGTTGACCGCGGAAGAGCCTGTCGGTACACTTGGAAGGCCTCACGCGGGTTGACTATTTTGCAAATCGGTCGATCGACATAAACATGCCAGCTCGAGTCCTGTCCGTCGCCAACCAGAAGGGTGGCGTCGGTAAAACCACGACGGCGATCAATCTCGCCGCCTCCCTCGCGCTGGCGGATCAGCGCGTGCTCCTCGTGGACATGGATCCGCAGGCCAACCTCACCAGCGGTGTCGGTCTCAAAGGACAAACCGCACCCGCCGGCACGATCTACGAGGCGCTCACCGGCACGGTCGACAACGCCGCCGCGTTCGTCATCCCCACCCAGATGGCCGGCCTCTCGTTGATCCCGGCCGATCGCAATCTCACGGGCGCCGAAATCGATCTGGTGCCGCTGCCCCACCGCGAGTCGCGTCTCAAGCAGCTCCTCGACGCGCTCAGGGACCGCTTCGACTACATCTTCATCGACACGCCCCCGTCACTCGGACTCCTGACGCTGAACTCGCTGGTGGCCGCCGACGCGGTGCTCATTCCGCTCAACTGCGAGTACTTCGCGCTCGAAGGGATCGCCGATCTCGTCGCCACGCTGCGGCGCGTGCGTGGCGCGTTCAATCCCCCGCTCGACATCGCCGGCGTGGTGATGACGATGCACGATGAACGAACCAACCTGGCACAGCAGGTCGCGCGCGACATCCGCGCCTTCTTCCAGGATCGCGTCTACACGACCGTCATCCCGCGCAACATCCGCCTCGGCGAAGCGCCCAGTCACGGCCTGCCGGCCGTGCTCTACGACGTCAAGTCACGAGGCGCAGAAGCGTACCTGGCCCTCGCCCGCGAATTCCTCGCGCGCGAAGCGGCAGTGCCCGCCACGGAGGGGCAGCATGGCTGAAAAACGTCCCGCACTCGGTCGTGGTCTCTCGGCGCTCATCCCTGAAGCCCCGGTGGCGCCCCCGCCATCGGAACGTACGCTCGACGTCGACATCGATCGCCTGCGCCCCAATCGCGCGCAGCCGCGCACGACGATGGACGACGCCCGGATCGAAGAACTCGCGCGCTCCATCAAGTCCAACGGCGTGATCCAGCCGATCGTCGTCCGCAAGGCCGAGGACGGCTACGAGATCATCGCGGGCGAACGCCGATGGCGTGCGTCGCAGCGCGCCGGGTTGCTGAAAGTCCCGGTCGTCGTCCGCGACGTGCCCGACGATCGCCTGCTGGCGGTTGCCCTCATCGAGAACATCCAGCGTGAGGACCTCAACCCGATCGAAGAGGCGCAGGCATATCGCCGCCTGGCCGACTCGTACGGGTTGACGCAGGACCAGATCGCCGAGTCGGTCGGCAAGGACCGCTCCTCTGTCGCGAACACGATGCGCCTGCTGAAACTCCCGCGCGAGATCCGCGAGAACCTCAGCGCCGGCGCGCTCTCGATGGGCCACGCGCGCGCGCTGCTCGCGCTGCCGGACGAGCAGTCGCAGCTGCGCGTCTCGCGCGAAGTCGTCTCCCGCAATCTGTCGGTGCGCGAGACCGAAGCGATCGTCAAGAAGGGAACCGAACCGGCCACGCCGCGCGAGGAAACTCCGAAGGACGTCCACACTCGCGCCGCGGAGGAAAAACTACGCTTCTCGCTCGGCACCCGCGTCCGTATCGTCCGCAAGAGGAAAGGCGGGCGGATCGAGATCGATTTTCAGAACGAGGACGAACTGCAGCGCTTGTACGAACAGCTGACAGAGCAGAGATAAAGGCGACAGCCACAGTCACACCGGACGAGCCGACGGCCGAGGCACGACGGACACAAAGAACACGAGGGCCACGAAGGAAGAACACAAACATAAAAGGGTTTTCTTCTTAGTGTTCGTCGTGTTATTAGTGTCCTCCGTGCCCCAACGCCGGCCGCACGTGCACCCGTAACGGGGGTGAAGCGCCTCGAGTTGCCCGAAGATGAACGATCGTCAGTCAGGGGACAGACGACAGCCACAGTCACGAGCACGAGCCGACGGCTGACGCCCGACGGACACAAAGAACACGAGGGCCACGAAGGAGGAACACAAACATATAGGGGTTTTCTTCTTAGTGGTCTTCGTGTGCTTAGTGTCCTCCGTGCCCCAACG
>DASWVN010000260.1:0-9211 GCA_036401215.1 Vicinamibacterales bacterium
CATGTAGGGCGCGGCTTTATGCCGCGCCATAGTTCTGAGTTCGGCGTTCATAGTTCGCCGTTTCTTTGAAGCCGCCGCATCGCCATTGCTCCGAGGACTGGGCCCGGGACCAGCAGCAGAAACACCCACTGCCAGCCGACGCGCGCCGCGGCGAGCGGCAGCAGCTGCATGCTCACCATCGTCAGCAGGAACCCGACGGACGTTTGAAGCGTCAGCGCCGTGCCGACCTGTGTGCGGGCGCTGTGTTCCGCGACCAGCGCGGAGAACTGCGCCGAGTCGGCCACCACCGCAAAGCCCCACACCATCACCAGCACGAACAGGATCCAGGCCGGCCCGCCGAAGGCGAAGCCGGCGAGCGCGCAGCACGCGGCGCTCAGGTTGAGAGCGGATCCAGCAATGCGCGCCTTGCCCCAGCGATCCCCCCACACACCGGCGGCGACACAGCCAACCGTGCCGCTCGCGATGGCGACGAACGCGGCCAGCGATCCCGTCCGCCCGGGTGCCCCGCCTGACGCGGCGAGCGAGGCTGTCGCGAATGCGGGGATCCACGCCCACATCGCATACAGCTCCCACATGTGTCCCAGGTAGCCGTACGTCGCCAGGCGCGCGCCGCGATTGCGGACGACCGCGCCGATCGCATGAGGATCGAATGGGGCGGAGGCGGTGACGTACGGTCCATCCTCCACGGTGACGGCGACGAGCGCGCCGCCGGCAAGCGCGAGCGCCGAGGAGGTGATCATCAATGCCTGCCAGGACACATCGGCAGCGCTCCACGTAAGGAGATGCGGAAACGCGGAGCCGAGGCTCAGCGCGCCGACGACGACCCCGAGCGCGGTCCCGCGGCGTTCCTTGAACCACCCGGCCGCGATCTTCATGCCGGGCGGGTAGACACACGCGAGCGCCACCCCCGTGACGAAGCGCAGCGCGATGATTCCCGCTGGCGAATCGATCATCGCGACGGACGCGTTCGCCGCGGCGCCGACGACGCAACCCGCGGCGAAGAGGCGCCGGGGATTGACGACATCGGCGAGGTTCAGCGCGGCGCTGACCAGCGTCCCGGCGACGAAGCCCCCCTGGACCGCGATGGTCAACCAGGCGACCTGGACACTGGTCAGCCCAAGCTCCCGCGCGATCTGCGGCGAGGCGGCGGTCGCGGAGAACCAGAGCGTCATCCCGAGAAACTGCGCGGTCGCGACGAGCGCCAGCATCCGCGAGGGGGAGACGGTTTTACGGGGGACGAGATTGCCGGTAGGATGCAACAAGATGCCGCGCAGTTTATCAATCCATGTCGTCGCCGCAGTAACCGCCATCGCGTCCGTTCACATGCCGATCGCCGCGCGCCAGTCGCCGGGGCCCTTGCGGTCCGAGGTCCGTGCCGACAACGGCGTGGTGGCGGCGGGCCGCACGTTCTCGGCGGATGCCGGCGCCCGGATCCTTGCCGCCGGCGGCAATGCGATCGATGCGGGCGTCGCCAGCGTGTTCGCGGCGGCCGTCGTCGAGATCTCGCACTTCGGCCTCGGCGGGGAAGCGCCGATCATCATCTACTCGGCAAAGGACAAACGCGTCGTCGTCATCAACGGCCAGGGATCGGCGCCGAAGGCGGCCTCGCCGGCGATGTTCGCAGGGGAGGACGAGATCCCCGGCAACGGACCAAACGGCGCGACGATCCCGGCTGTCGTCGACGCCGCTGCGCTGGCGCTCGAGAAGTACGGGACGAAATCGCTCGCCGACGTACTCGCGCCCGCGATCGAGCTGGCCGACGGTTTCCCGATGTACACGTTCCTCGAGAACTACCTTCGATCCGAGCGCAAGGCATCGGAGCAGTACGAATGGACGAAGAGGACGTACTACCCTGACGGCCGCGTGACCCGGGCAGGCGAGATCTTCCGGCAGCCCAATCTTGCCGCGACGCTGCGCGCGATCGTGGCCGCGGAAGCGGCCGCGAAGGCGAACGGCGCGTCGCGTGAGGCGGCGATCCAGGCCGGCCGCGACGCGTTCTACAACGGATCGATCGCGCAGCGCATCTCGGCCGCCGTGCGCGCCGCGGGCGGAACGATGACCGAGGAGGACCTCGCGTCGTATCGCGGAAAGATCGAGGAGCCTGCGACGGCAACGTATCGCGGCTATACGGTCCACAAGGCGGGCTTCTGGAATCAGGGACCGGCGCTGCTCCAGACGCTCCAGATCCTCGAAGGTTTCGACCTCGCGAAGATGGGGTTGGGATCGGCGGATGCGCTGCACACGATCGCCGAGGCGATCAAGCTCGCGTTCGCCGACCGCGACAAGTACTACGCCGATCCGGATTTCGCGAACGTCCCCGGGGACGCGCTCCTGTCTCCGAAATATGCATCGCTGCGGCGCGCCTTGATCGATCCGCGCCGCGCGAGCATGGAGACTCGTCCTGGCGATCCGGTAAGAGGCGCGGCCCTGTCGGACGTTGTTCCGCCACAGCGGACGGGCGCGCCCGAGAGGGAACCGGGGGATACGACGGCCGTGGAAGTCGTCGACAAGGACGGCAACCTCTTCTCGGCGACACCCAGTTCCGGCTGGCTGCTCGGCGGTGCGTTCGTGGCCGGCGACACCGGCGTACCCATGAGCAACCGCATGCAGGCGTTCCGGCTGGATCCGTCGAGTCCGAACGTCCTCGCCGGGGGCAAGCGTCCGCGGACGACGTTGACGCCGACGATCGTGACGAAGGATGGTGAGCCGTTCCTCGCGATCGGGACGCCGGGCGGCGACAGCCAGGACCAGCAGATCCTGCTCGTCCTGTTGAACATCATCGACTTCGGTCTCGACGTGCAGGCGGCCATCGAGGCTCCGCGCGTCAATTCGCTGCATCCGCAGAGTTCGTTCGGCAATCACCGGGCCCAGCCAGGAGTGCTGGAAGTGGAACGCACGTTGCCACCAGCAGTCATCGAAGAGCTGCGTGCGCGCGGGCACATCGTGCGCCTGCGCGCGCCGTACGGGATTTCGACCGGCGTCGTAGCGGCGGGTGTCGATCCCGCCACAGGAAAACTTCGGGGCGGCGCCGATCCGCGCCGCGAACGCGCGTTGATCGCCTATTAGGAGCACACGTGAAGTACGACGCGAGCGAGCACAGCGAGCGAGCGTGTAAGGGGGTCCGGGGGACGAAGTCCCCCGGAGGGAATTAATGGATATTCCTTTCGTCCATCGCACGCTCGACAACGGCCTCGACGTGCTCGTGCACGAGGACCGCAACTGTCCGATCGTCGCCGTGAATGTCTGGTATCACGTCGGATCGAAGAACGAGGCGCCGGGGCGCACGGGCTTTGCACACCTGTTCGAACACCTGATGTTCGAGGGATCGAAACACTACGACCACGGGTACTTTCAGCCGCTGCAGCAGGCGGGCGCATCGCTGAACGGATCCACCAATCCCGACCGGACGAACTACTGGGAAGTCGTTCCGCGCAACGCGCTCGAGCTTGCGCTCTGGATGGAATCCGATCGGATGGGATATCTGCTCCCGGCGCTCACCGAAGCGAAGTTCAACAACCAGCGCGACGTCGTCCTGAACGAGCGGCGGCAGAACTACGAGAACCGCCCGTATGGCTTCGCCGGGATGGCGCTGGTGGCGGAGCTGTTCCCGCCCGATCATCCGTACAGCTGGCTCACGATCGGTTCGGCCGACGATCTGCGCGCCGCGCATCTCGACGACGTCCGCGCGTTCTTCCAAACGTACTATCACCCGCAGAACGCCTCGCTCGCGCTCGCCGGTGACGTCGACGCTGACGAGGCGCTGCGCCTCGCGGACGCGTACTTCGGAAGCCTGCCGGCGGGAACGAAACCGGCGCCCGTGCAGCCGCCGCCGGTCCCTCCGCGAATGCGTGAGACACGGCTGATCCTCGAGGATCGTGTCGAACTGCCGCGCCTGTACCTCGCGTGGCACTCCCCACGCCTGTTTGGTCAGGACGATGCGGAGCTGGATCTCGTTGCGGACGTGCTGGCCGGCGGCAAGACGTCGCGGCTGTATCGCGCACTCGTCTACGAACAGCGCGTCGCGACCGAAGTGGCGGCGTCGCAGAATTCGAGAGAGCTGTCTGGCTACTTTCAGGTCGTCGCAACCGCCGCGCCCGGACGGACGCTGGCGGAAGTCGATGCGGCGATCAGCAACGAGATGGAACGTGTCCGCGCCGAGGGTCCGACGCCCGGAGAGATGGAGCGCGGAGTCGCGCAGGCCGAAGCGCACTTCATCTCGCGGCTCCAGACCGTCGGCGGTTTCGGCGGCAAATCGGACCAGTTGAACGCGTACAACGTGTTTCTCGACGATCCGACGTTCTTCGATCGCGACCTGGCGCGGTATCGCAACGCGGATGCGGCGGGCCTCACCCGTGCCGCGCGCACCTGGCTTCGGCCGGAGGGCCGCGTCGCGCTCAGCGTGGTCCCCCTCGGCCGGCCGGAGCTGGCGCTCGAGGGTTCAACCCGCGTGACGGTGTCGTGATGGTCGTCGATCGATCACGTTTGCCCGCGCTCGGCGACCCTCCCGCGTTCACGTTCCCGGCGATCGAGCGTAGAACGCTCGCGTCGGGCCTGCGCGTGTGGACGATCGAACACCGCGCCGTTCCTCTCATCAGCCTCCTGGTGCTCGTGCGGCGGGGCGCCGCCGCGGATCCGCGCGGCCAGGAGGGTCTCGCGGCCCTGGTGGGCGACCTGCTCGATGAGGGCTGCGGCACGCTCGACGCGCTCGCGTTTCACGAAGCGCTCGGCCGCATTGGCGCGCACCTCGAGACCGAAGTGGGATCCGATGCCACGCTGCTGGGCCTCACGGTGCTGTCCCGGTTCGCCGATCGCGGCGTGGGGCTGGTGGCGGAGATGGTCCGCGCGCCGCGGCTGGACGAGCGCGACTTCGAACGGGTGCGCGATCTTCGTCTCAACCGGCTGGTGCAGATTCGCGACATGCCGACCGCGCTCGCGGATCGCGCGTTCACCGAGTTGGTGTACGGATCGCACCCGTACGGCCATCTCGCGATCGGCTCAGAGGAGTCGCTGCGTGGGATGCCGCTCGCCAGCGTTCGTGATTTCCACCGCGATGCGTATGTGCCCGGCAACGTGACCGTGATCGCCGCGGGTGATGGCAGTCACGACGACCTCGCGCGCCTGGTGGAACGTTCATTCGGTGACTGGACGCCAGGACACGGCGTGGCCGGCGACGATCCCGCCGTGTTTGCCGATCCACCGGAACCGGCCACGCGCCTCGGCCTGCTGCACAAGCCTGGCGCCGCGCAGTCGGAACTGCGCATGGGACACATGTCGGTTTCGCGGAAGCATCCCGACTACCTGCGCCTGATGGTCTTGAACATGGTCCTTGGCGGACAGTTCGTCAGCCGGATCAACATGAACCTGCGCGAGGACAAGGGCTACACCTACGGGGCGCGCACCGCGTTCGAGGCGCGGCGCGGACCGGGTCCGTTCGTGCTGCAGGCCAGCGTGCAGTCCGATGCGACGGTGGAGGCGATCCGCGAGAGCGTGGCGGAGATCTCCGCGATCCGCGGCGAACGTCCGGTCACGAGCGAGGAACTCGAAACAGGACGGGCCGCGCTGACGCGCGGCTATCCGCGCAACTTCGAGACCGCCGAGCAGGTGGCGCGTGCCGCCGCGCAGATGGCCCTGCACGACCTGCCCGACGACTACTACACGACGTTCGTCCCGCGCGTGATGGCGATCGACCCACGCGCCGTGACCGAGGCGGCGCACCGGCACCTCGATCCTTCGCGGCTGCTGACCGTCGTCGTCGGGGACCGCGACCGGATCGGTTCCGCGCTGGCGCTGCTCGCGATGGGCGAGCCGCTGGAGCTGGCCATCCCGGCATGAAGGCGGCGCGCTTCCACGAACACGGCGGACCAGAGGTCTTCCGCTACGAAGACGTTCCGGATCCCGTGCCGGCGCCCGGACGCGCGATCGTCCGCGTACGCGCCTGCGCGCTGAATCACCTCGATCTGTTCCAGCGGCGTGGCCTCGAGCGTGTTCGGATCCCTCTGCCGCACATCTCGGGCGCTGACGTCGCGGGGGAGATCGTCGATGGTGGTGGAGCGTTCGAGAACGGGACACGCGTGATGCTTCAGCCAGGGCTCAGTTGCGGCCGATGCCCGATGTGCCTCGCCGGCCGCGACAACGAGTGTCCCGACTACAGCGTCCTGGGATACATGTCCGATGGCGGGTATGCGGAGCTGGTGTCGGTGCCGCTCCAGAACGTGATTCCAATCCCCGACCACGTGGAGTTCGTGTCTGCCGCGGCGTTTCCGCTGACGTTTCTGACCGCCTGGCACATGCTCATGACGCGAGGCGGGCTGCGCCGCGGGGACACCGTGCTGGTGCTCGCCGGCGGCAGCGGCGTGGGCCAGGCCGCGATTCAGATCGCGAGGGAGTTGGGCGGACGCGTGCTCGCGACCTCCGGTCCAGGGAAGATGGAGGCGACGCGCGCGCTCGGCGCGGAACTCGTGTTCGATCACTACGCGGGCGACTTCAGCAAGGAAGTCCGCGCCGCAACCGCCGGCCGCGGCGTCGACATCGTCATCGAGCATGTCGGCGAGGCCACGTGGGACCGCAGCGTGCGGACGCTCGCGCGCGGCGGACGCCTCGTCATCTGCGGCGCCACGACGGGGTACCATGCCGCGGTCGACTTGCGGCACCTGTTCGCACGTCAATTGTCCCTGCTCGGGTCCTACATGGGACGGAAGTCGGAACTGCTCGATGCCGCGCCGATGTTCTTCGACGGCCGCCTGAAGCCCGCGGTCGACCAGGTCCTGCCTCTCTCCGACATCCGCATCGCCCACGAACGCCTCGAAGCTTCAAAACACTTCGGCAAGATTGTCGTCGTCCCCTGACGCCCAAAACGCCCAAGGGCCCAAGGCCCAAAGGCCAAAAGGCCAAAGACCAAGTACCAAAGACCAAGTACCAAAGACCAAGTACCAAGGGCCAACTTCCAAGCTCGTTTGGAAGTCTGGAAATTTGGGAATTGGAATTTGGGAATTGGAATTTGGGAGTTGGAAGTTGGAAGTTGGGAGTTGGGGGCGGAACCCTTCCGGTTCGGCGGGCGTCCAATGGATGGTTGTCCGCGGCAAATGGCGCGTTGGAGCCCAAGCGCAGTTTGCCGATCCACGGCATCCAATCGCCGCCGGGTTATTGCGGGGGGTAAAGGGGTGCCCTAGACTGGACAGGCTCTTATGAGTTTTGCCCGCCTCAGCCTCAGCCTCGCCGCCGTCATCGGCCTCATCGCCACCGCCCTCGCCGGCGCGACGATCTGGCTGCTCGTGACGCAGCCGGTGACCGTGGCCGACGCGGTCGCCACCGGCGAGGTGTCCCCGATCATGCGTGCGCTCGCCGGCGCGCTCTACGACGCCCTGGCCGGCATCGTCAAGTACCTGTAACGGCGGGGCATAAGTACCTCTAACGGCGGGGCATAAAGCCCCGCCCTACGTACAACATCCCGGACCCCGGACCCCGGACCCCGGACCCCGGACCCCGGACCCCGGACCCCGGACCCCGGACCGCGTCAGAGGTGCTTCGCCAGGAACCGGCAGATCGCGAAGCCGTCCAGGTACTTGAACGGCGTCACGCCCGTGCTGTAGTGCCCGCACGGCAGCACCGCGACATCATGCGGCACCGCCTGCTGCCGGAACTCATCCACCAATCGCCTCGACAGATCGATCGGGAACGACAGGTCGTACAACGCGTAGACGAGCAGCGACCGCTTCGTCTGCATCCGCGCGACATACGGCCAGGGAGAGATCGGCATCCAGATCCGCCGCAGGCGGTCGAGGTCGATGTTCTCGTCGAGCGACTCGCGCACGTGCTCGGTCGAGAGCCCGCTCCAGACGACGTCGGCGAAGTACGGCGAGATGTGGTTCAGCGCCGCGGCCTTGATGATGGGTTCGTGCGACGCGGTGAGCATCGACAGGCAGGAACCCAGGCTCGTCCCCATGATGCCGATCGATTCGTAGCCCTGCTGTCGCAACCACGCGATCGCGAGCTTCGCGTCGAGCACCGCCTGGCGGCAGACCGTGAGCGTGCGTCCGATGTTCGCGCTCACGATGTAGTCGGCCCGCACGAGTTCCGGCGGCATGCGGACGTCGTGATACGGCAGGCTCAAGCGGAGCGCGGAGATGCCGAAACGATTCATCAGGCGGCACAGTCCGACGTGGCCGTCGGCGTCCGCGTTCCATTGCGGCAGCACGAGCACGGCGCGCCGCCGGCCGCGGACCGACTTCTCCGGAAAGTAGCGGGCCGTGACGACGTTGTTTTCGGGGTGAGGCGTGGTGATCGGGCTGCGGAACGTGACCAGGTCACCCGCGAAATCGAAGTCGGCGCTCTCTGGCGCCGCGAAGAACTCCTCGCTGTTCTCGACCGCGCGTGCCGACCAGTCGAGCAGCAGCGAGGCGGCGTCCCCTTCCGCGTCACGCAGTTCCGGGATCCAGTCCAGCCCCCATTCGAAGGGCCGCACCGTGCGTCCCTCGGCCGCCGCGGCAAGCCGCCGCTCCCAGCGGTGAAACACTCGTCTCAGCAAAGTTTTTGTGGCCTTGTTGCCTGCCGGCACCCCGTAAAGGGGTGCCCTAATGTTGTGGCACCCCGTAAAGGGGTGCCCTACCGTCGCGGTACCCCGTAAAGGGGTGCCCTACTGTTGCGGCACCCTGTAAAGGGTGCCCTACCCGTAAAAGGGGTGCCCTACGCGATCGCCTCGGCGTGGGCCAGGAGCGCGGCGGTCGCGTTCAAGCGGCCTGCCAGTTGTATCCCGACCGGCAGACCGCCCGGCGTGCGCCCGGCCGGCATCGCGATCGCCGGATGTCCGGTGAGGTTGAAGAGCTGTGTGAGCCGCAGCATCGCCGAGCGCACGGGTTCCGGCGATCCGTCGATGTCGACCGTCGTCGCGCCGAGCGGCGGCGCCGGGATGCTGAGCGACGGCAGCAGCAGCGCATCGCATCCGTCGAGCGCGGCATCGACGCTGGCCTTCAGGATCTCGCGGAGCGAGTTGGCCCGGACGTAGTCCTCGGCGAGCACGTAACGGCCCATCTCGAGGCGCAACCGCACGCCAGGGGAATACGCGTCCGCATGCCGCGCGAGCAGCGGCGCGTGGTACTGCGACGCTTCCGGCAGCACGATGTGCAGGTACACATCGGGCGTCATCTCGGCGTTGGGGATCTCGACCTCGCGGATCGTATGGCCGGCCGCCGTCAGCCGTGCGCGGACCTGCGCG
>DASWVN010000261.1:0-11673 GCA_036401215.1 Vicinamibacterales bacterium
CGCGTCACCTGCGAGGTGACGTCGACCGCGCTCGGCAGCACCGTCGAGTGCCGCGGCACCAGCAACACATCATCGAACGTGAGCGCCGTCGTCAGCCCCACGGAGATCTGATCAGTATTCAAAACGTCCGTTCGCGTTTCCATGTCACCTCAAACGCAAAAGGGCAGCAATCTGCTGCCCTTCGACTCGCGTAATTCGTGTGCGCGCCCAGCACCCCGAAGCACCCTGAAGCACCTCGACGCACCCCGAAGCACCCCGAAGCACCTCGAAGCACCCTGAAGCACCCCGACGCACCCTGAAGCACCCCGACGCACCCCGACGCACCCCGATCACGCCCCGTGGCACTTCTTGTACTTCTTCCCGCTGCCGCACGGGCACGGATCGTTGCGCCCGACCTTCGGCTCGTCGCGCTTCACCTGCTTGACCGCGTCATCGCCACCCACACGCGCGGGGCGCGGCGCCGACCCGGCCGTCGTCGTGCCGCCACCGAACGCGCCGAAGGCGGACGGCTGCGCCGCGGTGGCCGGACCGCTCATCGTGATCTGTGCCGGTCTCGGCGCCGCGCGCCGCACCGGGGACGCCGCCTGGCCGTCCTCGCTCAGCACCGGCGTCAGCCGCCACAGGTATCGGACCATCTCTTCGTCGATCCGGTCCTTCATCGCCTGGAACAGCGCGTAGCTTTCCTTCTTGTACTCGACGAGCGGATCGCGCTGTCCGTAGCCGCGCAGCCCGATCCCTTCCTTGAGGTGATCCAGGCTGTACAGGTGGTCCTTCCACTGCGCGTCGACGAGCTGCAGCATGATGTCGCGCTCGACCTTGCGCAGGATCTCGACCGGGACCAGCTTCTCCTTGGCCTCGTACTTCGCGATGATCGGCTGCCACAGGGCATCGACCATCTCGTCGGTGTTCATCGTGTCGAGCGGGATCGACTCGAGTTCCGCCGGATCGAGACCGTAGACCTCTGCGACGGCGTTGCGCAGCGCCGGGTAGTCGTGCTCCTCAGGATCGATGTCCGCTCCGGCGTAGCGATCCACCGTGCCTTCGAGGAGCGCTTCGGCGAGCCCGATCAGGTACTCGCGCGTGTCGACGACTTCGCCCTGTTCGTCACCGTCTTCCGCGTCGTACTGGATCTTGCCCTCGAGCAGCTGACGACGCAGGCGATAGACGCTCTCGCGCTGCTTGTTCATCACGTCGTCGTACTCGAGCAGGTGTTTGCGGACGGCGAAGTTCTGGGCTTCGACCTGCTTCTGCGCGCGCTCGATCGCCTTCGTGACCATGCCGTGTTCGATCGGCACGCCCTCTTCCATCCCGAGCCGCTGCATCAGACCCGAGATCCGGTCCGACCCGAAGATGCGCATCAGATCGTCTTCGAGCGACAGGTAGAAGCGCGAGGATCCGGGGTCCCCCTGACGGCCGGCGCGGCCGCGCAGCTGGTTGTCGATGCGCCGCGCTTCGTGACGCTCGGTCGCGATGATGTGCAGCCCGCCCAGCGCGACGACTTCGTCGTGCTCGGCGTCGGTCTGCGTCTTGTACGCCTGGTAGATCCGGTCGTACTCGGCGCGGGGCACGCGGTAGTAGTTGTCGAGATGGTAGAAGTAGACGAACTCCTCGTCGTCGACGAACTTCGCTTCGCTCTTGGGGATCTTCTCGGCAATCTCGTCGGCGAGCGTCTGCTGCCGGGCCATGAATTCGGGATTGCCGCCGAGCAGGATGTCGGTGCCGCGGCCGGCCATGTTCGTGGCGATCGTGACTGCGCCCTTGCGCCCGGCCTGGGCGACGATTTCCGCTTCCTGCGCGTGGTACTTGGCGTTGAGCACGACGTGCTTGACGCCGCGGAGCTTCAGGAGCTTCGAGAGCCGTTCCGACTTCTGGATCGAGACCGTGCCGACGAGCACGGGGCGTCCCTGCTGCTGTTTTTCGATGATGTCGTTGACGATCGCGTCGTACTTTTCCTTCTCGGTCCGGTAGACGGTATCGGGCTCTTCGATGCGCTTCAGCTCGCGGTTGGTCGGGATCACCATCACGTCGAGCTTGTAGATCTTCGCGAACTCCTCGGCCTCGGTGTCGGCCGTGCCGGTCATGCCGGCGAGCTTCTCGTACTTGCGGAAGTAGTTCTGGAACGTGACCGTCGCGAGCGTCTGGTTCTCGCGCTCGATCTTCACCTTTTCCTTGGCCTCGACCGCCTGGTGCAGGCCATCGCTCCAGCGGCGGCCGGGCATGAGCCGCCCGGTGAACTCGTCGACGATGACGACCGCGCCGTCCTTGATCATGTAGTCGACGTCCAGCTTGTAGAGCGTGTGGGCCCGGAGCGCCTGGTGGATGTGGTGGAGCAGCGGCATGTTGACCGGATCGTAGAGGCCGCCGCTGTCGGGCACGAGGCGATGGGCCAGCAGCTTCTCGGCCTTCGCCATGCCGCTCTCGGTGAGCGAGACCGTCTTGTGCTTCTCGTCGATGATGTAGTCGCCGGTCTTCTCGAGTTCTTCGCGTTCCTCGGCCTTGACGTTCCCCTGGATCGTCTTGCCCGCCTTCAGCGACGGAATGATCCGATCGACCTCGTAATAGAGATCGGTGGACTCCTCGGCCGGTCCGGAGATGATCAGCGGTGTCCGGGCTTCGTCGATGAGGATGCTGTCGACCTCGTCGACGACGGCGAAGTGATGCCCGCGCTGCACGTAGTGCGCGAGATCGAACTTCATGTTGTCGCGGAGGTAGTCGAAGCCGAACTCGTTGTTCGTGCCGTACGTGATGTCGGCCGCGTAGGCGACCTGGCGTTCCTGGTCGTTCAGCTCGTGCTGGATGACGCCGACCGTCAGGCCGAGAAAGCGGTACAGCTTGCCCATCCACTCGGAGTCGCGGCGGGCCAGGTAGTCGTTGACCGTGACGACATGGACGCCTTTGCCCGCCAGCGCGTTGAGATACGCCGGCAGGGTGGCGACGAGGGTCTTGCCTTCACCGGTCTTCATCTCGGCGATCTTGCCGCGGTGCAGCACGATCCCGCCGATCAACTGGACGTCGAAGTGCCGCATGTTGAGCACACGGCGGCCGGCTTCGCGGACGACGGCGAACGCGTCCGGGAGCAGATCGTCCAGGGTCTCGCCGTTGGAGAGACGCGTCTTGAACTCGGCCGTGCGATCTCGAAGCTGGGCGTCCGTCAGCGTCTGGACGCTCGCTTCACGCGCGTTGATTTCCGCGACGATCGGGCGCAGTTTCTTCAGGTCACGCTCGTTCTGCGTGCCGATGACCTTCGCGATGATGTTGTTGACCAGCATCAGGAGAGAAAACCGTCAGGTGATGATCCTGACATTGTACCAAACGGGAGAAATTGTGGGTTGGCAGTTGCGAATTGTTCGCAACTCCTCCGGGGGACGGCCGGTTCAGCGCGCCAGCAGCCTGAGCGGATTGGTCAGACGTCCGTTGACGAGGACCTCGTAGTGGAGGTGGGGGTTCGTGGAGCGGCCCGTCGAGCCGACGTAGCCGATGACCTGTCCGCGCCGCACGTGCTGGCCGATCGTCACGTCGAATCGCGACAGGTGAGCGTACCGCGTGACGATCCCGAAGCCGTGGTCGATGAGGATCTGGTTGCCGTAGTTGCCGTTGTGTCCGGCGTTGGTGACGGTGCCGTCGGCCGGAGCCAGGATCTCCTGCCCGTGGGGCCCCGCGATGTCGAGGCCGGGGTGGAAGTCCGCGCCGCCCGTGAACGGATCGCGGCGGCTGCCAAAACCTGACGAGATCCACCCCGTGATCGGCCAGATGGAGGGGGTCGCCGACGCCAGGGCTTGCCGCCGGTCCACCCCGGTCCGGACCGACGCGAGCTGCTGCTCGATCAGCCCGAGGATGTCGCGAAGGACCCCGAACGCATTGTCGGGGGATCCGAATGCGCCGCTCAGGACCGGCGCCGCAAGGGCCGCCGGCGCTCCGCCCATGGCGCGTTCCCGTACCCGCGGCGGCAGCCGGCTCATGGCCCGGTCGACGTCGGGATCGACGATCGCCTGAGCGCCGATTTCGTCGACCGCGGATTGCAGCGATGAGATCTGCGCGGCCAGTTCCCCGGTCGCGGCGCGGAAGCTGTCGTTTTCCAGTTGCAGGCGGGCGTTCGTGGCTTCCAGGTGCGTCAGCGCGGCCTGGGAACTGAGGATCGCTCCGATTCCAATCAGCACCGGCAGCGCCAGGATTCCTGCCACCACCGCCAGGATTGGCAGCGGCGATGCGCTGAAGCGCCGGACCACGCCGGTGGAGCGGTCGGCTACGACGATCGAGAAACGTCTGGCTTTCACATCAATCGGGTCGCCCGAGTGGACGATCGCCCGCACACCAGGCCTTCTTTGAGCAGGCGCGCGGAACCGGAGAACTCTACCATAGCCCGCTTCGCTGACGGAAGGCTTCGGTCGCGTATGGCTGTGCTCGAACTGGGCCCTGGATTGCACTCGCTGGGGCGCCGGCGGTTCCGGCACCCGAAGTACGAACCGGGGCCGCCCTTTCAGGGCAACGGACTGGGAAATGAAGGTACTGCTCGTTCTCGCGATTGTGGTGCTCGCCGCAGCAACGGCCTTCGCGTACGGACACGCGGAGGTCGCGGCGGGTGTGTCGGTGGTCGTCGATCACACGGCCGACGTTGTCGTCAGCGAACCTGCCGTCATGCTGCTCTCGGGAGGATTGTTGCTGGCCCTGGCCAGCGCTGTGCGGCGATTCCCCGCCTAGGGGATCGCCGAGCGGATCGCGCGCCCCCGTTCGCCGGCGAGGGCGCGTGCGCGACTGGGCCGGCGAAGCACCCTGCACAAGACACGAGGAGGACGACTTGATGAAACGTTTCCTGCCTGCCGTCGCACTGGCGGCCTTGCTGTTCCCTGGCGCCCTTCATGCCGAGCCGGTCACCATCGGCGTGCACACCGGGGGAGCGACCGCACTGCTGGGGGTCTTCTCCCCGGGCGTGCCGATTGCCGAGATAACCCTGCCCGAGGCGGGGGCCGCGGTGAACCTGATGTTCAACGGCCTGACCGCACGCGAGGACTACCAGATGGAACTCCTCGTCTTTGGCTCGACGGGCACGTGGAACACCCTTCGTGCCGAGGTCCTCGATCCGCTCGACGGCGACGATGGCCTCGACGTGAAGCCGTACCACGACGGCGTGCCGGATGGCTTCACCACGTCGAACGACCACGACGGACTCAGCTTCGCGCAACGTTCCGGGCTTCAGCGGAGCGCCGCGTTCGCCGGCGGATTCGCATCGGTGACGGCCGATGAGGATTCGAACGCTCGTGACGTGCTGCTGTTTTCCGGCGTCGGGGCGGCCCCCGATGCGCTGCGGGTGACCTTCGGCCTGCGCGACTACGACGGCAACCGGAATTTCCTCGTGCGCTTGACGGCCGACGATGCGCTGGGCACGCCGGAACCCGCGTCGATGCTCCTGATCGGCACCGGACTCGCCGGGCTCGCGGCCGTCCGGCGGCGCCGCAGGGGCCTGCCGCCGCACTCCGGCAATTGATGAGAGGGAGACGATGAAAGGAAGGTGGAGGACGCTTGGGATTGCGTTGGCCTTTCTGGTGCTCGCGATTCCCGCACGTGCAGAAACGATCCAGATCACATCGGGCGGCTTCGTCTGGTCCAGGCCGATCGGCGGCGGCCCGATTCCCATCTCGTTCGAGGGCCAGGGATTCACCTTTGGCGGTGTGGGCTCATCGACGGGAGTCTTCTGGCCCTGGATACAGTGCGCGACTCCGGACTGTTTCGTGGGCACGACCGTGGACCTGCTCTCAACCTGGTCGGGAGGCGACCTTCCCGGGGCCGTGACGTATAACGGCGTCACGTATACGCCCCTCGGCGGTTTGGATCCGTCCCACGCCGGTCTGCTGGCCCGATGGACCGGCTCGTTGACGATCCCGGACGGGTTCACCGGCGGAGCGGTGAGCGCCCCATTCCTGTTCGACGGACGGTTCAGTGGTCCGGCCGGTTCGGGGATCGTGGCGCTGCTCACCGGCCACGGAACGGCGACCCTGCAGTTCATCCCGTTTCCGCCGTTCGATCCGCCGTTCCCGGATACGACGGGTGCCTTCCTCCTGCAGTCCGCCTCCTACCAGTTCGACGCGGCGGCCCCCGTGCCGGAACCTGCGTCGATGCTGCTGATCGGCTCGGGGCTCGCGGGACTGGCCGCGCTGCGGCGTCGGCGGCGTGGCGGAGGCGACAGGTAGGTGCTCCGAACGGGCCGAGCGACCATCGTGCCGATCGTCACCCTCATTGTGGCGATCGGCGCGATGTATGCGGGGACGTTTACGTCGCTGGTCCGGCAGTGGGCGAGCGACGACAACTACTCGCACGGATTCTTCGTGATCCCGTTGTCGCTCTACTTCGCGTGGACGCGGCGGGATCAGCTTCAACACGCCCCTTCGAAGCCCAGCGTCATCGGGCTGGTTCTGATCGGCGGAAGCGTTCTCGTGTGGACGGCCGGACTCCTCGGCTCCGAGCTGTTTCTCACCCGCGTCTCGCTGATCGGTGTCATCGCCGGCACGATCTGGTTCGTCTGGGGAGGCCATCACCTCCGGATCCTCGCGTTTCCGGTGCTGTTTCTCCTCCTGATGGTCCCGCTGCCATCGATCATCTTCAATCAGCTCGCGTTCCCGCTCCAGCTGGTCGCATCGCAGGTTGGTGAGAGCGCGATCGCCGCGGCCGGGATACCGGTGTTGCGCGAGGGGAACGTTCTGCATCTCCCCGCGCGAACGCTCGAGGTCGCCGAAGCGTGCAGCGGCATCCGGTCGCTGGTGTCGCTCCTCTTCCTCGCCATCGTCCTCGGTCGCTTCACCGATCTCGGGACGGGCGGACGCGTGCTGCTGGCGCTTGGCGCGGTGCCGATCGCGATCGTCGCGAATGCGGCGCGCGTCGCGGGCACCGGCCTGACGGCTGAATGGATCAGCCCGGCCGCGGCCGAAGGGTTTTTCCACGCGTTCTCGGGGTGGCTGATGTTCGTCGTGGCGTTTGGTGCGCTGCTCGTCCTGCAACAGGTCCTCACCCGGATTCGGATCCCGTGGGCGCGGCCGGCGCTGTCGGGGGCTGCATGATCGGCCGGACCGCGATTGTCGTCGCGCTGCTGCTCGGCGCCTCGTTTTTCGGCTCGCGGGCCGTCGCGACAGAGGTGGTCGTGGAGCGGCAGCTGTTCGACACGCTGCCGCTCGAGCTCGAACACTGGCGCGGCTACGAAGCCACGCCGCTCGCCGATGACGTCGTCGCGCTTCTCGGCGTGGACGACTACGTGCATCGCACTTACCTGAGCGCGTCCGGTGTTCCGGTCAACCTGTATGCCGGCTACTACCACAGCCAGCGGCAGGGAGACACGATCCATTCGCCGCAGAACTGCCTGCCAGGCGCCGGATGGCGTCCGGTGTCATCGACAACGATGACGATTCCGGTGAATGGCCGCGAGTTCGAGGTGAACCAGTACGTGATCCAGAAAGGACTGGATCAGCAGCTCGTCCTCTACTGGTACCAAGGGCGCGGACGCGTCGTCGCCAACGAGTATCGAAACAAGGCGCTGCTGATGTGGGACGCCGCAACCAGGCATCGGACGAACGGCGGCCTCGTCCGGATCATCGTGCCGATCGCCCCGAACGTCGACGCCAGCCGGGAGGCGAGGGCGTTCGCGACGGCGGTGCTGCCGCACCTCGAAAGGCTGATGCCATGAGAGTACGACGCTCGCATGATCCGATCATTGCCGTCCTCGCGCTCACGATTGCCCTGGCGTCGTGCTCGAAAGATCCCGACGTGCAGGCTCGCGAGTACCTGGCGAGTGCGGACAAGTACGCCGATTCGAAGCAGTACGAAGCGGCGATCATCGAGTATCGAAACGCGATCAAGGTGCGGCCGGACCTGGCCGAGGCCCACTACAGGCTGGCGAAAGTGTACGAGACGTCCGGGGATCCCGTGAACGCGTACAGCTCCTATGCGCGCGCCGCGGACCTCGAGCCCACAAATATGGACGCCCAACTGAAGGCCGGGGCCCTCCTCATCGCCGGCGGGGAGTACGACATGGCGCGCCGCCGCGCCGAACTGGCGGTGCGGGCCGATGCACAGAATCCGTCCGCCCACATCCTCCTTGGGAATGCGCTGGCCGGACTGAACGAGACCAGCCGGGCCATCGAGCAGATGGAGCAGGCGATCGCGCTCGATCCCTCGTATGCGCCGGCCTGGTCGGCGCTGGGAGCCGCGCGCTTCGTCGGCGGCCGCCGCGAGAAAGCGGGCGAGGCGTTTCGCAAGGCCGTGGACCTGTCGCCCGCATCGGTTGAACCGTATCTGGCGCTGGCGAACTATCAGTGGGCAACCGGCGAACAGACCGCCGCCGAGAAGACGCTCGCGCGGGCCCTCGCCGTCGACGGCTCCAGCCCCGCGGTGCATCGTGCGCTCGCCCTCTTCTACATCGTCTCCAAACGATTCGCCGAAGCGGAACCGCATTTCAAGGCGCTCGTCGACGAGCCTGGCGGAGTGCTCGCGCTTGCCGACTACTACACCGGCGTTGGACGCAACGACGACGCGATCTCGCTGTTGCAGACGCTGGTGGATGATCCCAAACATCCGGAATCAAAGGCGGCGCGCCTGCGGCTTGCCGCCGCCGACTACCAGGCCGGACGCAAACAGCAGGCGTACGCACTCGTGGACGCGGTGATCAAGGAAAACCCGACCTACGCCGATGCGCGCATCGCGAAAGCCCGCATGCTGCTGCTCGACGGGGGCGAGCTGACCGAGGCGGAGGAGCACGCGCGCAAGGCCGTCGAGTCGGACCGGACGTCAGCCGCGGCGCACTACACACTTGGCCTCGTGGCGTTGAGGGAGCGTGATACCGCGGCCGCGGAAAAGGCATTCCGCGAGGTGCTTCGACTCAACCCGAGGGCCGGCGCGGCGCAGCTGCAGCTTGCCCGTCTGCAGCTCGCCCGCGGCGATGCGGCGGCTGCGCTGAGCGCGGCGGAGCAGGCCGCCCGCCAGCTGCCGAACGATCAAGAGGCCGCGGTGCTGGTCTCGCGAAGCCTGCGGGCCCAGGGAGACTTGCCGCGGGCCGAACGCGAGCTGAATGCACGCATCGAGAAAACGCCTGACGCGGCGCCGCTCCACCTCGAACTGGGTGAGCTGCTGCTCCAGCGAGGCCGGGCGCCGGAAGCACGTCAGTCGTTCGAACGCGCCTTGCAGCTCGATCCGTCGCTGCACCAGGCGAAGGTCGGCCTGGTGACGGTGGACGTTGCCGAGCGTGATCTGGAGGCCGCTGCGAAACGGATCGCTGACTGGCGTGCCAGGGCGCCCGAGGATCGACGACTCATCGTCCTGGCGGCGAGGGTGGACCTCGTCTCGGGGCGCGCGGCGGATGCGGAACGCGCGTTGCGGGAACTGGTGAGCAACGACGCCTCGCAACTCGATGCGTATGACCTGCTCGGGCAGTTGTATCTGTCCCAGGGGCTGGCGGACCGGGCCATCGCCGAGTACAAGGTGCTTGCCGAGCGCTCGAATCAGCCGGCCGGTGCGCTCACGATGATCGGGATGATCTACGAAGCCCGCGGAGACCGTGACGCGGCGCGGAAGCAGTACGAAGCGTTGCTCGCCGACAGCCCGCGGTCCGGTGTGGCCGCGAACAACCTCGCCTGGATCTACGCCGAGAGCAACCGCGCCGACGAGGCCATCAGGCTGGCGACGATCGCTCAGGAGGAGCTGCGCGGCCGCGCCGAGCCCGAAGACACGCTCGGCTGGGCCTACTACCACAAGGGACTGACCGGACACGCCATCGGCGCCTTCGAACGCGCGATCGTCCGGTCGCCGCGCAACCCGCTGTACTACTACCACCTCGGGCTCGCGCACGCGAAGGCCGGCAACACCGACAAGGCGCACGACGCATTCCGCCAGGCGCTCGAAATCAAGGCCGACTTTGCTGGGGCCGATGACGCCCGCGCGCGCCTGGCGGGCGGCGGGACGAACTAGTCCACCGTCACGTCAGTCGTCTCCTCTGAACTGGAGCGCCTCGCCGAGATGTTCGGCGCCGATGCGGTCGGCGCGATCGAGGTCGGCGATGGTGCGGGCCACGCGCAGGACGCGATCGTGGCCTCTCGCCGAGAGCGCCAGCTTCGTGAGGGCGGCGTCGAGCATGCGGCGGGCGTCGGGTTCGAGGCCGGTGACCGCGCGAAGATGCCGTCCTTGAAGCGTGGCATTGAGGCAGCCGCTGCGCGCGAGTTGGCGTTCCCGGGCGGCCACAACCCGGTCGCGGATGGCGGCGGACGGTTCTCCGCCGGCCGCTTCGCTGAGTTCGCGTGCCGGCATCGCGGCAACGCTGACCGTGAGATCGATTCGGTCCCTGAGCGGCCCCGAAAGACGCCCCGCATATTTGCCGATCTGCTGCACCGTGCACCGGCACGCACGCACGGTGTCGCCGAAGTAGCCGCACGGACACGGATTCATGGCGCCGATCAGCATGAACCGGGCCGGAAAGGTGCACGTGCGCGCGGCGCGCGCGATACGGACCGCCCCTTCCTCGATCGGCTGCCGCAGCACTTCCAGAACGTGGCGGCTGAATTCCGGCATCTCGTCGAGAAAGAGCACGCCGCGATGGGCGAGCGAAATCTCTCCGGGCCGCGGTTGCGACCCGCCGCCAACAAGCGCGACGTCGGAAATGGTGTGGTGCGGCGCGCGAAACGGCCGTTGGGCCAGCAGCCCCGTACCATGCGGAAGCAGGCCCGCAACCGAGTGGATGGACGTGGCCTCGAGCGCCTCCTCGAACGTCAACGGCGGCAGCACGCCCGCGACGCGCCGCGCCATCATCGTCTTGCCGGCGCCCGGAGGCCCGATCATCAGCGTGTTGTGCGCACCGGCGGCCGCGATCTCCAGCGCACGGCGGGCCATCAGCTGCCCGTGGACGTCGGCGAAATCGCCGTCGAGCGGCGCCGGCGCGAATGGCGGGAGAGACGGTGGCGGATCGGTGGAAGATACGAACGCCTCCGGCTCGTTGAGCGCGCGCACCGCCTCCGCCAGTGAGCGCACGCCGAGGAGCTGCAAGCCCTGGACGACGGCCGCTTCGGCGTGATTCGAGCGGGGAAGGAGCAGCGACTGAAAGCGCGCGCGTCTCGCCGCCGCCGCAATCGGCAACACGCCGCGCGCCGCCTGGATGCCGCCGTCCAGCGACAGCTCGCCAATCAACAGCACGTCGTCCACATCGCGCCGGCTGATCGCTCCTGATGCCGCGAGCACGCCGAGCGCGATCGGCAGATCGAACGCTGATCCGGCCTTGCGGATGTCAGCCGGAGCGAGGTTCACCGTGATGCGCCGCGTCGGGAAGTCGAATCCGGAGTTCCTGATCGCGCTTCGCACCCGGTCGCGGCTCTCCCGAACCGACACGTCCGGCAAGCCCACGAGGTTGAAGCAGGGGAGACCGAGCGAGACGTCCACTTCCACCGATACCGCGGTCGCCTCGATCCCGAAGACCGCCGCCGTCCGCATGCACGCCAGCATGAGGAGGAGGTTGTGCAAAGGAGACGACGGCAGAAAAACCGAGGAAAACCGAGGCACGCCTCGTCAGAGGACGCAGAATGTGCGATGGCAGACGAGGTGGCGATCAGCGGAAATTGCGAGGCGCGGTGCCGCGGTGCGCGGTGCGGCGGTGCGCGGTCCGGGTGCGAGGGGCTTCTTCGTACGTAGGGCGCGGCTTTATGCAGGCTT
>DASWVN010000262.1:0-16448 GCA_036401215.1 Vicinamibacterales bacterium
AAACGCAAGGCGATTGCCCGTAAAGCGGTTCAGGCGCGGTGGGCGGCAGCCGGTAAGGCCGCCAGCAAGAAGCGGTGAGGCCAGCCTACCCGCCCCAGTCGAACTTACCCACTGCCCGCGCGCGAATGCCCGCACGATCATCGAGATGTTCGGTCACTGTGTCCGGGTGAACCGGCTGCGGCGCGGCCTCTCGCAGCGACAACTCGCCGCCAGAGCGCACATGCGAAAGAAGTTCATCGGCGAGATTGAACGCGGAACGTCCAACCCGTCCCTTGAATCAATGGTGTTGGTGGCCGATGCCCTCGGCTGCGAACTGGCCGAACTGCTGCCGTCCGGAGACACCTTGCGGACCGCAGCGTTCAAGGCCGACGAACTGTGTAAGGCGCACAATGCCCTGGCCGTGCTCACGTCGATCCTGAAGCCCCTCGCGTGCCAGCTAGACGACAATGGAACCGCCTATCCCGATGAACTGCCAGAAGTGCGGAGGCGCGATGGCGAATCCGCAAGACTGGACTCCGCCAGAGGATGGGATTGTCGCGGCGGGGCCGACACACGGGCGCTTTCTCTTCGGTCCCTAGGAACCGCTAGCTTCCGGTGATCTCCCCCGAATCGGTGAAGTATTCGCTGTAGCTGGTAGGATTCGCCGGCTTGATAAGCCAGCTCGGTTCAGGTGCTTCTAAATACAACTGCGCGAAGCGCTCGGGGCTTACACCGGCCTTCCGGCAGATCTTTTCAACGCGATTCTTCCCAATTGGGAATGCCAGCGTCAGGGAAATGGGCTTGGAGTTGCCGGAATTCCATAGCACCACGAAGCCTTCAGCGCAGGTACCTTCGGTGTCTGGATTCCATCCAGCACCGGCGAGAACTCGTGCCAATTCCGCGCCGGTGATGGACCTGTATTCGCTCAAGGTGCTACTCCAACGCTCTACTCAACGTGCGCCATTTCGTGCTGCGTAGTGGCCGCGATAGACACCCACTGAATATCAGTGTCGTCTTCCATCAGCTTCTGTTCAAGCATGTGGAAAAACTTCGGAGCCATCCAGATAGGCAAGTCCAGGGCGATCGCTTCCTGGCCGGTCACATACTGGATGGACACGCCACGCCGCAGTGCGTCGTCCACAGTGGCCATGAACAGCATCTGCGCGTTGGCGACTGCTTCTTCTTCGGTTTCGCCCATCGCGGCCATCTGTTCTTCCATATTGATGACCCACGCAGCATAAAGACCGTCCTCGGGTTCCACGCGCACCGCCACCGAAAACATCAGCGACTTCTTTTCGCCGATGCCTCGCATTAGCCAGAGCCGTTTTGTCTTTTTCGCCATGCCGCGCCTCGCGTCTCCTCTGGTTGCGACCCTAGGGAGGTCGAACCTACCGGGATGATACGCGAACACTTCAGTCAGAGGCAATATGCCTGTCGGCCGAGTTTCGCCTTGGCTTCGCTTGACATACTTGGTCGAGCAAGTAAAATGGCTAGTATGAATCGCTTGAGCACAGCCGAACGCGCCCGCATCGTCGCCTGTCTCGTTGAGGGCAACAGCCTTCGCGCCACGGCCAGGCTGACCGGCTTCGCCCGCATGACGATTGAAAAGCTGCTACGGGATCTCGGCAGGGCGTGTGCGGAGTATCACGACCAGCACGTTCGCAACGTCTCATCCCGCCGTGTTCAGTGCGATGAGATCTGGGCGTTTGTTTACGCGAAGAAAAAGAACGTGACGGCGGAAATCACAGAGAAGCACCCGGACGCGGGCGACGTATGGACGTGGACAGCGATTGATGCCGATAGCAAGCTGGTGATTTCGTGGCTGGTCGGATCGCGTGATGCGTCCTCGGCTTACGTGTTCATGCAGGACGTTGCCGAGCGGCTGCGGAATCGCGTGCAACTCACGACGGACGGACACCGGCCGTACCTCGATGCCGTTGAGGCCGCGTTCGGAGGCGAGATTGATTACGCGATGCTGCAAAAGATCTACGGAGCTGACCCAGGCTCAGAGACGCGCTACAGCCCTGCGGTCTGCATCGGATGCAAGGCGGAAGAAATTTCCGGTCAGCCGAACCCGAAACACATTTCAACGTCGTACGTGGAGCGGCAGAACCTCACGATGCGTATGCACATGCGCCGATTCACCCGCCTGACGAATGCGTTTAGCAAGAAGGCCGAAATGCTGGCATACAACGTCGCCCTGCACTTCATGTATTACAACTTCTGCAAGATTCACCAAACGCTGCGCGTCACTCCGGCGATGGAGGCTGGCGTTTCCGACCACGTTTGGAGCGTTGAGGAATTGGTCGGTCTGCTTCCTCAATAGGAGCGTCCTCAGCGCGCACCACTTCATCCTGGTCGAACGGAATCGTAGGAGATCCGTTGCGACGCTTTACTTCGGCCTTCACCATTGGGCCGCGAAGCCGCTTCAAGTACCTCCCAATAACCTCGCAGCCCTTTTTGTATTGAGCATCTGATCTGGTTAGGTCGAAGCAGTGATAGAACGTCTGTTGCCAGATCGTGTCTAGACCGCACATGGACGCCTCGTATTCGGCGACCTGCTCCGGCAACACCTCAAACAGGCGGCCGTCGTTTGAAATGACGCTGATGTGTGTCTCCCCGCCAACGCCCTGACCGCGTTCCTTCACCTCGCGGAGAACGTGAATCGCCAACGCCACGGCCTGATCCAGCCGCATGTCATCCGCGTACATCCGCTTCAGGATGTATTCGGCCAATTCGCCGCCTGTTCCTATCGCCTCGTAGCGCTCGACGTGAATCAACGCCGTCTCGCTCGTCTTTATGAGGCTGACGCCTTCGCCCTGGCGCCACATCGCCGCCATCAGGTAAATGTCGCGTTGGTTTAGCTTGTTCGGGTAAATGTGGTTTGTGTAGACGTCCGTGACCGCATCGCTCAGGGCTGAGCGCATGTTCTCTAGGCTGGGTGCCTCCGGTTCACCGAATACCGGCCCCATGTACTGAATCGCAGCCTTCCCGAAATCGTAGTCGCCTGCCACTCCTATCGCTATCAAGCAGTCCTCGTGACAGTGACCGATAGTGAAAATCTTGGCTCGATTTCCTTTCTGGGTATTGCCGGTAAGCTCAGTGTCGGAGCACAGCACGAGTCCATCGGCGCACACGATCCCTGCTACGAGCGTCATCCTGCGCGGCGTCCTTTCCGGTGTCCGCCGTCGATGTATAGGGAAGTGCCAATTGACGGGCGGAGCACCAGCATACCGCCGATGTGTGCTCGGCCAAGAATGGTGCCAGTTGGTCCATCTGGCCTGGGGGCCGGACCTCAAACTAGACCACCACCCACCCCGCGCGAAGCGCGAGGCACCCCGTAAGGGGTGCCCTACGGTCGAGGAGCTGGTGACTCCGGGACGAGGGCGCGCGCGAGGCCGCGCAGGGTGCTGGCGATGCGCACCCGCTGGTCGGGCGGCCACTGCGCCGCGAGTTCCGCAAGCCGCTCACGCCGTGCCGCACTGAGCCGGGCGAAGACCTCACATCCCTCGGGCGTCACCTCGGTCCCCGACGGCGACAGGAAGCCGCGCGAGCGCAACTCGGCGAGTCCGGCATCCACGCGATCCATTGGAATCCCGTAATCGGCGGTAATGCTCTCCGGCGTCAGGTCGGGATGCTCACCAAGCCGGATCAGCAGCCATGCCGAGATCGGCATGAGGTCCACGCCGGCCTTGCGAGCGATGCCCGCCACGTAGGCGCGGCGGACGTCGCGGTCCGCGAGGATCGCCAGCCCGCGCGTGAGCGCGTCATCCGATTTCTGTTCGGCCGCCATCGCGAACGCCTCGCCCGCTTCGTAGCCCGGGTCGGCCGCCGAGGCCGCCACCGTCTCACGAAGTGGCTCCTCCGGCAGAAACAGCGTCAGAAGTGCACCGGCCGCCGCCACGATCATCGCCACTCTGAAGATCGCCTGGATCGCACCCTCGATGGCAATCGCCTGTTCCGCCGATCCGAGGTTCTCCTGATAGTTGACCGCAAAGACGACGCCGAGGACCGCCGTCCCGATAGAACCGCCGACCAGCCGAAACAGCATCGCCGCCGAGGTTGCGGCGCCGAGATCCTCGTGCGGCGCGGTGTTCTGCACCGCCATCACGAGCACCTGCATGACGAGACCCAGCCCGATGCCGAGCAGCAGCATCCTGAAGATCAGCGCCTGGACCGGCATGTCGGCCGTGACGCGCGACAGCAGGAACAACGCGACGACCGTCAGCATGGTGCCGAGCACGGGAAAAATCTTGTAGCGCCCCCACCGGCTGATCAGCTGCCCGGAGATGATTGCCATTGCCAGGTTGCCGATCATCATCGGCGTCAGCTCGAGGCCCGACTCCGTCGGCGTCGACCCTTGCGACACCTGGAGGAACATCGGCATGTACGCCACCGAGCCGAAGAGCGAGAAGCCGACGGTGAAGCCGACCACCGAGCAGATGGCAAACGTGCGGTCGGCGAACAGCCGCAGCGGCAGCACCGGATTCGGCGAGCGGAGTTCGACGACGATGAAGAGGACCAGCGCTGCCAGGGCGATGCCGATGAACAGCAGCGTCTGTGTCGAATCCCACGCGCCCTCCAGGCTGCCGGCTTCGGTGAGGAGCACGACGGCTGAGAGCACGATCGCCAGCAGCACGCCGCCGGCGTAGTCCACCTTCTGCCCGGCGCGTCCGGGATACGCCGGCAGGTAGGCCGCGATCATCGCGAGCGCCACCGCGCCGAACGGCAGGTTGATGTAGAAGATCCACCGCCAGGAGAGATGGGTCGTGAAGAACCCGCCGAGCAGCGGTCCGGCGATGCTCGCCACGCCGAAGCCGGCGCCGAGCAGACCCTGGTACTTCCCGCGCTCACGCGGACTGACGATGTCGCCGACGACCGCCTGGGTCGTCACCATCAGGCCGCCGCCGCCCAGCCCCTGGATCGCGCGGAAGATGATCAACTCCAAGATCGAGCCGGCCAACCCGCACAGCGCGGATCCACCGAGGAAGATCACAATCGCGATCTGCAGAATGCGCTTGCGGCCGTACAGGTCACCGAGCCGGCCATAGAGCGGCGTGCTCACCGTCTGCGTGAGCAGATAGGCGGTGATGACCCACCCGATCCGCTCCAACCCGCCCAGTTCCTGGACGATCGTCGGCAGCGCGGTGGCGAGAATCGTGGCATCCAGCGCGCTGAGCAACAGCACCAGCATCAGCGCGGCAAAGATGAGATGGACGCGGGGCTTCACGCGGCACCCATTTGCAAGCGGCGGCCCAGCACGGCGCTAGCGGCGCCCGCCGACTTCATCGAGGAACTTCAGCATGTCGGCGGGATCCTCATAGACGCGGTACGCACCGGCACGCTCCAGTTCGTCCATCCCGTACCCGCCCGACAGCAGCCCGATGCCGAGCGCGCGTGCGCGCCGCGCCGCCAGCATGTCCCAGACGCTGTCACCGACGACCGACGCGGTCTCGATGCCGACGCCCAGCGCCTCCGCCGCCGCAAGAAACAGGTCCGGGTCGGGCTTCGCAAAGCGCACCCGATCGCGCGTGACGACCGGCGTCCTTTCCAGGTTCACGCCGAGCGTTTCGAGCACGGGACCCGCGGTTTCCATCCGTCCGCTCGTGGCGATCGCCCAGCGGATCCCGGCCGCGGTCAGCGTGTCGAGCAGCTCGCGCGCGCCGGGCAACGGGCGGATCCGGCCCGATACACGGTTATAGGCCTCGGCGTGCCGGCGCTGGAGGCGGACGATGCGGTCCTCGTTGAATTCCAGGCCCGTCTCGCGAAGGAGCATGTTCGTGAAGAGGCCGCCGCTCATGCCGATCTTGCGGTGGATCCGCCAGATCGACAGGTCGATGCCTTCACGTTCGAGCGCGTCGCTCCAGGCGAGCACGTGCTGGTAGACGCTGTCGACCAGCGTGCCGTCGAGATCGAAAATGAACGAGGTGCTGTGAGGCGAGGTCATGATCCGGCTAGAGTACTCCGATGAGCCGATCGCACCTCTTTACCCCGCTTCGTGTCGGCGGCCTCGAACTGCGCAACCGCATCGTCATTGCGCCGATGTGCCAGTACTCCGCCGACGAGGGCCGGGCGACCGACTGGCACGTGATCCACCTCGGCCATCTCGCCTTGTCGGGCGCGGCGCTCCTGACCATCGAAGCCACGGCCGTCGTGCCCGAAGGACGGATCTCACCGGACGATCTCGGATTGTGGTCGGATGAGACCGAAGAGGCGCTCGGGCGGACGCTCGAGAGCGTGCGGCGCTGGAGCGACATGCCGATCGCCATTCAGCTCGGTCATGCCGGACGCAAGGCCTCGACGCGTGTGCCATGGCAGGGCGGGACCCAGATCGGCCCAACCGATCGCGATGGATGGCAGACGGTGGCGCCGTCGGCGATCCCGTTCCTCGAGCGTGAACACCCGCCCGTCGCGCTCGATCGCGACGGTCTGGCCCGCGTACGCGAGGCGTTTGCGTCCGCGGCTGCGCGCGCCGGGCGGCTCGGGCTCGACGCCGTGCAGCTGCACGGCGCGCACGGCTACCTCCTGCACCAGTTTCTCTCTCCGCTCTCGAACCGCCGCGACGACGAGTACGGCGGCAGCCTCGAGAACCGGATGCGCTTTCCGCTCGAGGTGTTCGACGCGGTGCGCGCCGCCTTTCCGGCGGCCCGGCCCGTCTCCATGCGCGTGTCGGGGACGGATTGGGCGGAGGGCGGATGGGACATCGAACAGACGATCGCGTTTGCCGCGGCGCTCGAGGCCCGCGGCTGTAGCGCGATCCATGTCTCGAGCGGCGGCCTGACACCGTTGCAGCGGATTCCGGTTGGCCCCGGATACCAGGTGCCGCTGGCGCGCGCGGTCAAGGCGGCCACGAAGATGCCGGTGGTTGCCGTCGGCCTGATCACCGCATTCGAACACGCGGAAGCGATCGTCGGCACCGGCGATGCGGATCTCGTCGCGATCGCGCGCGCGATTCTCTATAACCCGCGCTGGCCCTGGCACGCCGCCGCGCACTTCGGTGCGAGCGTGAGGGCGCCGCCACAGTACCTGCGGTCGCAGCCATCACGCTACAGGGATCTGTTCGAGACCGATTGAGGAGCGATCGGCCGAGAGCCTACGGTGCTTTTTCCAACCGCGCTTTCGTGCTTCGAAGCGCGGCGACCACGCCATCGCGCGCGCCACGCTGGACCCGCCCGCGCACGAAGCGTCCGGTGAAGCCGCTGAGGCCGTCGGACCGGCTTCGGCTGACGGTGACGAACCAGAACCCGCGGCCGCGTGAGGGATCCGGCAGCAGCGCGCGCAGTTCCAGCCCTGTCCAGAAGTAGTGGCTCGCGTAGAGCATCTTGGAGGCGACCACCGTATCCTCCGCCCCCTCGCGGATGGTCAGGTGGCTGATGCGGATGGTCGGCTTCAATCCGAACTCCGTTTCCTGCCAGTACAGAAACGACGTCGCGCCGGGGATCGTCACCGTGGGATACCCGAGCAGATACCGGCGCATCTCGGGCATATACGTCGTCAGTTCCGGCATCTCGTCCACCATCGTGCGGAACTCGCGGGCCACGAACGTCGGCCGCGACCGGTCCCGATAGATCGACAGCCGGTCGTTGCCGGCCTGCAGATACCCGTTCACGTACTCGAGCGAGAGCTGCTGCATCAGGCGGTTCGCGGCGGCCGCGGCCCCCGGGGCATCCCAGTCGATCTCGGTGCGGAAGCGGCGGAGCGACGCCTCGCCCAGCTTGACCTCGCAATCCCCGACTTCGCACGATTCGAGATCCTCGAGATCCTCGTCCGGCAGCCGCATGGCTGCGAAGTCCTCGATCCTGGGTGGTGAGCTGATTCGCTTCGTGATCCTGAAGCCGCCCCCTTTCTCGAAGTTCTCGATGTCCTTTACGGCCTCGACGTAGCGGCGCATCGGCGCGTCGATCCAGATCGCGCCGAAGACCGCCACTTCCTTGCTCGCGTCGGCCTCGAGCAGCCTGGCAACCGGCGATCCAGCCAGCAACGCGGCGCGCTGCCCCCGATCGAGCCTCACCGAGCCGTCGAGATAGCGTTCGAGCCGCTCCGGAAACCGCTGCTGCCCGGCCGTGCCGAGGGTCACGGCGCAGACGGTGGCCACGAGTGTCGTCGCAAGCAGACGGGGCATGATGATCCTCCTCACAGCAGCGGGGAACACAGGCGCAGCGTCGAGTCGACGAGACGCGACTTCCGCGGACGACGGTCGTAGTCCTCGGCCGAGAAGGGGACGCACTTGGCTTCATCGGCGAAGAAGTCCGCTTCGAGTTCGCGGGTGAGCGCCGCATCATAGATCACGAGATTGGTTTCGTAATTGATGGAGAAGCTGCGAATGTCCATGTTCGCGGAACCGATCGAACAGAGGTCCGAATCGACGCACACGGTCTTCGAGTGGAAGTATTCACCCTCGTACATCAGCACCTTGACGCCGGAACGGACCATGTCGATGGCATAGGTCATGCCGGCCCTGTAGGCCGGGGAGAACTCCGCGCCGCGCGGGGCAATCATCACCCGGACGTCGAGGCCCGAAAGCGCCGCGGTCTTCAACGCCTCCGCAACGCTCACGTCAGGGATCAGGAAAGGGGACTGCAGGTATACGTGCCGGTTCGCGAGCCCGATCATCGCGAGATACGACTTGCGGATGGCTTCCCACTCCGAGTCGGGACCGGCGCTCACGACCTGCACCGGCACGCCATCGGCGGCGGCGACAGGTTTCGGGAAGTAGGCCTCCCGGAACAGGTTCTCGCCGGTCGTGTTGTGCCAGGTGGTCGCGAAGACGGATTGAAGAACCGGGACCGCCTCACCCGTCACGCGCGCATGCGTGTCGCGCCAGCCGCTGAAGCCATCAGGCCCGGTCAGGTGCTTCTCGGTCATGTTCAGCCCGCCCGAATACCCGATGCAGCCGTCGATGACCGCGATCTTGCGGTGGTTGCGGTAGCTGAGCGTGTGCAGCTGATGGAGCCGCGAGAACGGATACATCCTGATGCCCTGGCGGTGCGCGTTTCTGATGTACCGGCGGCTCAGCATGAAGAAACTGCCGACCGGGTCGTAGATGATCCTGACCTGCACCCCCTCCTTCACCTTCCGTGCGAGGAGCTGCGCGAGATCCTCGGTGAACGCGTCGGAGGCCCATTCGTAATAGAGCAGGTGGATCGAATGCTTCGCTTGCCTTATGTCGGCGAGCAGGCGCGGATATTTCTCGCTGGCGTTCTGAAGGATCTCCACCCGGTTGCCGTGCGTCAGCGGGGAGCGCGCCGTCGCCCACAGCATGTCCGCCATCCGGCCGTACTCGTCGTGCATCCGCCGGATCGCCGCCAGCTTCGCCGGTTGTTCGGCCATGACGCGGGCGCTCCGCTCCGCCACGACGGTCCCTTCCATCAGCTTCGTGAGAGAGCGCTGGCGGCTGAACGCGTGGCGGTTGCGCCCGAACATGAAGTAGATCGGCAGCCCGCCGAACGGGAACACCAGCAGCAGGAACAGCCACGCGAACGTCGACTGCGGGCTCCGGTTCTCGAGGATCAGGAAGATCGCGACGCTGAGCGCGTAGGCGAACATGGCGATCCAGAGGATCGTCGTCCACGAGACGTCACCGAGCATCTGTGCCGTCGCTCCCGGAATCACTACAATGACCGAGTGCCACGCCGACAGCATGACGGCGAGAACGCGCACGCGCAAGCCGCCGACGTATGCTGCCCCTGCTCAAGCTGAAACTCGCCGAGGTCGTCAAGGACGTCGCGCCGCTCGTCGGCACGGTCTCCCTGCTCCAGATCTTGTTCGTGCACGCGCCACTCGGCCTGTTCCTGCAGTTTCTGGGCGGATCGCTGCTCTCCGGGCTCGGCATGATGCTGTTGTTTGCCGGGATCGATCTCGGCGTCCTCCCGATGGGCCGGTACATCGGCGCCGAACTCCCCAGACGAGGCTCCCTCCGTTTCATCGTCGCAGTCGCGTTCGGACTCGGGTTTGCCGTCACGGTCGCGGAACCCGACGTACTCATTCTCTCCGAACAGGTTCAACGCGCGTCGGCCGGCAGGCTGGGCGGCGCGGGTCTGGTCGCGATCATCGCGGCGGGGGTCGGCCTGTTCACCGCCATCGGGTTCGTCAGGATCGTGAAGGGGTTCCCCATGACGTGGCTCCTCGCGGCCATCTACTCGGCGATCCTGCTCCTTTCGTTCGTCTCGTCCCGGAACCTGGTGCCGCTCGCCTACGATGCCGGCAGCGTCACGACCGGTGTGCTCACCGCGCCCGTCGTTCTGGCGCTGGCGCTTGGCCTCAGCTCGGTCCTGTCCGGCCGCGGGGCGGTGTCGGACGGCTTCGGGCTGCTTGGCCTCGCGTCAACCGGTCCCATCCTGGCCGTGCTGCTGTTTGGATGGCTGCTGTGACCGGGAGTCCCCTGGTCGACGGACTGCTCCTCACCGCGCGCGGCGTGGCGCTCGCGGTCGCGCCGCTGGTGGTGTTCTTTCTCACGTTCCAGGTGCTGTTTTTGAGGCTGCCGCGCCGGGAGGTGACACGCGTTCTCACGGGAACCGCGATCGCCACGGCGGGGCTGTTCCTGTTCCTGCTCGGCGTGGGGATCGGGTTTCTCCCGTTCGGGCGCGCGGTGGGAGAATCGATCGGCTCCTTCTCGTACAAGTGGCTGCTGGTGCCGTTCGGCCTGGCGCTCGGCTTCGTCACGACCTGGGGAGAGCCGGCCGTGCGCATCCTCGCCGACCAGGTCGAAGAGGCTTCCGCCGGCTCGATCCGCCATTCCGTCGTCGTCTACACGATCTGCATTGGCGTCGCGCTGGCGGTCGGCTTCGGCCTGCTCAGGATCGCGTACGGGATCCCGCTCTTGTGGCTGCTCGGACCCGGATACGCGCTCGTCCTGGCGATCATGTGGCTGAGCGACAAGGGGTTCGTGTCGATCGCGATCGACGCGGGTGGGGTCGCGACCGGGCCGTTGGCGAACTCGTTCCTGCTCGCACTCGCATTCGGCGTGGCGGCCGCGATGGAGCGGGATCCGCTCGTTCAGGGGCTCGGCCTCGTCGCGCTGATCGCACTCGCGCCCGTGCTGTCGGTCATGACCCTGGGAGTGCTCGTGCGGAGAAAATCCCTGAAGCGGCCGTCGTCGAAGAAGGAGTCATAGCCATGTCGAACGCCTCTCTCATCGTGAGCATCGTTCAGAAGGGATGGGGCAGCACCGTGCTCGAAGCCTCGGTCAAGGCGGGCGCGCGAGGCGGCACCGTGCTCCTGGGCCGGGGCTCCGGGATCAACGAGCAGGAAAAGGTCTTCGGCATGACGATCGAGCCCGAGAAGGAGATCATCCTGACGGTGACCTATCCGGACCAGGTGGAGCGGGTGCTCGACGAGATCGTCAAGGCCGCCGGGCTCAACGAAACCGGCAAAGGCATCGCCTTCGTCCTGCCCGTCGACCGCGTCGTCGGCATCGCCCGCTTCATGCGGACGGAGAAGGAGTGACAACTCCCAAATTCCAAACTCCAAATTCCAAATTCCAAACTCCAAACTCCAAACTCCAAACTCCAAATTTTTTTGAACTTGGAACTTGGGAGTTGGAAGTTGGGAGTTGGGAGTTGGGAGTTGGGAGTTGGGAGTTATTGTTCTCCCGCCTGCAGCGTGACCTGGAGGTCGATGTCCTTCCCTTCACGCCGGACGGTGAGGCGCACGACGTCCCCGACCTTGCGTTCGTCGAACCGGTTCAACAATCGCGCGGCGCTGTCGACCTCGTCCCCGTCCACCGCGAGGATCACATCGCCCGGCACGATCGAGTTGTCGTTGCGCAGCTCGACGCCGCGCAGGCCGGCTTTGGCCGCCGACGACCCTGGCACGACTCGCAACACGGCAACCCCCTTGACGCCGAGTTCCCGGGTGATCAGCTGATTCAGCCGCTCGTCGACCTGGATCCCGATCGTGGGCCGCACGTATTTCCCAGCCGCGATCAACTGCGGCACGACACGATTGACGGTGTCGATCGGCACCGCGAACCCGACGCCGGCGGACGCGCCGGAGGTGCTGAAGATCAACGTATTCACCCCGATCACACGGCCGGCGCTGTCGAGGAGCGGTCCGCCGGAGTTCCCCGGATTGATCGCCGCATCGGTCTGGATCAGGTGTTCGATGAGGCCGCGGCCATCCTCCGTCGGCAGCGCCCGATCGAGGGCCGAGATGATCCCTGTCGTCAACGTCCAGTCGAGACCGAACGGGTTGCCGATCGCGAGCGTGTTCTGCCCGACCCGCAGGTCGTGGCTGCTGCCGATCGGGATGGCGGGCGGCGGACCGTCGACGTCGATCCGCAGGACCGCGAGATCGTGCGCGGGGCTCACACCGACGAGCGTCGCCTGCGCGTCACGGCCATCGGCGAGCCGCACCAGCGCCCCGGAGGCGCCGGCGACGACGTGGTTGTTGGTGACGATGTGGCCGCGATCGTCCCAGACGAACCCGGAGCCGCTTCCGCGCGGCACGCTGAACTCGTTGCGCGTCCACAGATTCACCACGCGAGCCTCCGTCGTGATGAACACGACGGAGCCGCGTGATTTCTCGAACAGCTCGATCGTCGCCAGCTCGGCACCGCTGAGTTCGGAACGCGGCGACACGTCGCGCGGCTTGGCTTGCGCGGATGCGCGGCTGAATTCGAGTCCGGGCACCAGCCAGATCGCGATCCCGACGAGCGCGACGGCAAGGGCCATCCAGAACAACCGGGTAGAGGATCGAGTCATCGTCTGTGCTCCAGAGCGGCGCCGCGGTTCACTGTGCTTCAGGGATAGGCGGGCACCGGGGCCGGTTCGGGTCGCGAGGGCGGACGCGCGATGCCCGCGGCGGCGTAGATGTCGGGTTCGTCGAGGCTCTCGTGTTCGAGCAGCGCGTGAGCGATCGCGTCGAGCTTGTCGCGATTTTCGCGGAGCAGCCGTCGCGCCTCGGCATAGCACTCCTCGGTGATTCGCCGCACTTCTTCGTCCACGGCATCGAGGAGGCCGTCGGAGATCCCGGCCATGCGCGGATCACCTTCAGCCGGGAGGACCGAGAGCGGTCCGATCCGCTCCGACATGCCCCATCGGCCCACCATCGACCGCGCAATGCGGGTCACCATCTCGAGGTCGTTCTCCGCGCCGGTGGTGACGATGCCGAAGACCTCCTGTTCGGCGGCCATCCCGCCAAGCGCGCCGATGATCCGGCCGCGCAGGTACCCTTCGTCGTACCCGTACCGGTCCGAATCCGGTGTCGACAGCGTGACGCCCAGCGCCCGTCCGCGCGGAATGATGGAGACTTTCCGCACGGGGTCCGCGCCCGGTTGCAGCATGCCGAGCAGCGCGTGGCCGGCCTCGTGGTACGCGGTCCTCCGGCGCTGATCCTCGGGAATCACGACGTTGCGCGCCGTGCCGAGCTGGACTTTTTCGAGCGCCTCGGTCAGGTCGCGCTGGTGGACGACATTCTGGCCCCGGCGGGCCGCCAGCATCGCGGCTTCGTTGACGAGGTTGGCGAGATCGGCGCCGGTCATGCCGGGCGTCGCGGAAGCGACGCGGTCGAGATCGACGTCGGGGCCCAGCGGCACCTTGCGCGTGTGGACCTTGAGGATCGCGATCCGCCCGTTGTGATCCGGCGGATGCACCATGATCTGGCGATCGAACCGGCCTGGACGCAGGAGGGCCGGATCGAGCACATCGGGACGGTTGGTCGCCGCCAGCACCACGACGCCTTCGCTGCCGGTGAAGCCGTCCATCTCGGTGAGGATCTGGTTCAGCGTCTGCTCGCGCTCGTCGTGCCCGCCGAATGCGCGCGCGCCGCCCCGCGCCCGTCCGATCGTGTCGATCTCGTCGATGAAGACGATCGCCGGCGCCACCTTGCGCGCTTCGGCGAACAGCTCGCGGACGCGGCTCGCGCCGACGCCGACGATCATTTCGATGAACTCCGATGCACTCGCGCTGAAGAACGGGACCTTGGCCTCGCCCGCGGTCGCGCGGGCCAGCAGTGTCTTCCCCGTGCCGGGAGCGCCTGCCAGCAGCACCCCTTTCGGCGCACGGGCACCGAGGCGCCGGTACTTGCCGGGATCCCGCAGAAAATCGACGACCTCGTTGATCTCCGCCTTCACCTCGTCGATGCCCGCGACGTCATCGAACGTCACACGGACGGACTCCGGATCCACGCGCTTCTGCTTGCCGGCGCCGAGCATGCCGCCCATGCCGCCCATGGCTCCGGCCTGCCGGCGGAACAGCCACAGGTAGAAACCAAGCAGCAGCAGAAGTGGAGCAAACGACAGCAGCAGGTTGGTGAGAAAGCCGCGTTGCTGAACGATCGGCGTGGCTCGAACGGTCGCGCCGCCGGCGGTCAGTTCGGCGAGCAGATCGTCGTTCGAAAACGTCGGTCGTTCCGTCGTGAACTGCTGATAGGTCCCTTCGCGCTCCGGCATGGGGGCCGGCTTCTTCAGCTGGCCTTCGATCGTGTCGCCGCGCGCGAACACTTCGCTGACGTTCTTGGCCGCGACCTGGCTCTTGAACTCGGTGTAGGGGATCGCATGCGGCCCCGACAGACGGTCCTGCACCGTGAGCAGTCCGAACAGGACCAGGTATCCCACGAAGAACAGCGCCAGGCTCAGCCAGCGCCGGTTCGGATTCTGCGGCGGCTTGTCGGGCAACCCTTCGGTCCGCCATGGCTTGCCGGGGGGAGCGCCGGGAGTGCCTTTATCGAGCGGTCCGCGGTCGCCAGGCGATGCGGGCGGCGGCTGCGAATTCTGACGGGTCATCTCACACCCTCAACACCGCGATCATACGTCCTTTCCCGATTTGCCGGCCGCGCAGGTTCGGCACTACTCTGGATGCGGCTCATCTTTCGCGTATCCATCCACCCGCCGATGCACGACCACCACGACTCCTCCGGACGGCAAGTTCAACGTGCCGTCAAGTGGACGATTTTCATCAGCGCCGCTGCGCTGATCGTGTACCTGTGCGGGCTCGTGCTCAGTCCGTTCCTCCGCGTGATCGGCTGGTCCGCCGTGCTGGCCATCGCGTTCTTCCCCATTCACCAGCGGCTCGTGAGGGCCACCGGACGGGTCACGCTGAGCGCGGTGATCTGCAGCGTGCTGGTCGTCTTCGTCATCCTCATGCCGCTGCTGCTCCTGAGCGGGCTGGCCGTCAACCAGTTCCTGGCATTGAAAGGCTACCTGGACGCGCGGTTCAGCGAAGGTTTTTCGTTGAGCGCGATCGAGCCCCTGCGCCCGGTCTACGAATGGGTGACGGCGCGGTTCGATCTCGTCCCCGGCGAGATCGAGGCCTGGATCACGGACCATGGCGCCGTGATCGGACGCACGATGGCGGAGTACTCACTCGCCATCGCGGCGAGCCTGACCAACCTGGTCGTCTCGTTCATCTTCATCATCTTCGCCACCTTCCTGCTCTTCAGACAGGGGGAACCGATCGTACGGAGAATTCCGGAACTGCTGCCCTTCGAACGGACGCGAAGCGAGGCGATGCTGAACCGCATCCAGGACGTGATCTATGCGAGCGTCTACGGCGTGCTGGTCATCGCCCTGCTGCAGGGTGCACTGTGCGCCTTCATGTTCTGGCTGCTCGGCGTGCCATCGGCTGCGCTCTGGGGAATGGTCACGGTCCTGACCAGCCTGCTGCCGGTGGTCGGCGCCGCGGCCGTATGGGTGCCCGGCACGATCTATCTCGTTCTCGCCGGCAGCTGGGTCAAGGCGATCGCGCTCGCCGTCTGGGGCACGCTGGTGATCAGCGGCGTCGACAATTTTCTTCGCCCGCGTCTCGTCGGCAACCGCGTCGGCCTGAGCGAGCTGGTGATGTTCTTCGCCCTGCTCGGCGGCTTGCAGGTCTTTGGCGTGCTCGGCATCGTGCTGGGGCCGGTGCTGTTCGCTATCGCGGCCTCGATTCTCGACGTCCTCCACGAAGGGGACACGGCGCTCTCGGATTCGCCCAGGATCACTCCGCCCTGAGACAACACCCGCCTGTCGTCAGGCGCGGACGCGAGGGCCCGCTGACGGCTCGTCGACGTCGATGCGGAATGGCCCGCCTCCTCTGCTGATCCTCCGTAAGCGAAACCCGAGCGCCGTGAGAAGAACTCCGGCAATCAACGCCTGCAGCCCGATGATCCAGACGAGGGCGACCGCCCCGGCCCCGGGAAACAGGACCATCAGGATGCCCAGCGCGATGGAGGCGATCCCCGCGACGATCAGCAGCCACTCGCCCGTCAACTCCTTGCGCAGACGGATGGCGGCGATGATCTCCAATACGCCGCGGACGATCGCCCACGCGGCAATCACCATGAGCAGGACGAGGGCCGTGATGCCGGGCCGGAACAAGGCGATCAGCCCGGCGGCAACGCCGAGCACGCCGAAGCCGGCGAGGGTCCACCAGCGAGCCGAGATCCCGGATGCGATCGCCACCACCCCGTCCACCACGGCGAAGGCTCCCCAGAGCAGGACGAGCACTCCCAGTGTCAGCCCGGGCCAGATGAATGCACAGATCGCAAACAGA
>DASWVN010000263.1:0-3985 GCA_036401215.1 Vicinamibacterales bacterium
GGCTGCGCCCTTCGACGTAGACGCGGTCCGGGTATCCCTGAAAGAGCCCTTTCGTCCCCTGGACCAGGTGAATCCGGCTGTAGGGCCGCGGGAGGTTCGTGTCATGGACGACGTAGATGGTGCGTCCATTGGCGGTCTTGACGAGGGTTGCGTTGACGTCGCCGAGGACGTAACGCTCGCGCCGCTCGGGCGCGTCGGGCGGGAAGTGCTCCGCGGCCCACGCCTGCAGCCCGCGCGATGGTCCGCTCATCGACACGAGGTAATCGAAGCGGTCGCCGCGGTTGATGTCCATGCAGTTGGCGACCGGGCCAAGACCGTGGGTCGGATAGAGGTTCCCATTGACCTTCGTTGCCCATGCGCGACGCCACAGCCCTTCGCCGCGCTTCTCGAATTTGATCTCGCGCAGGTCGTGCAGGTAGCCGCCTTCCGCGTGCAGGATCTCGCCGAACATGCCCTGGCGAACGAGATGGAACGCGAGCATCTCCATCCGCCCGTAGTTGCAGTTCTCCATCATCAGGCAGTGACGCTTGTGCTTCTCGGCCGCTTCGACGAGCGCCCAGCAATCCTCCACCGTCGTCGCGGCGGGCACCTCGGTCGCGGCGTGTTTGCCGTGCGTCATCGCCGCGAGGCAGATCGGCACGTGCCATTCCCACGGCGTCGCGTTGTAGACGAGATCGAGGTCCTCTTCGGCGCAGAGCCGTTCGAAGTCGCGGGGACCGCGGGTGTAGACCACCGGTTCGGGATGCCCGGCTTCGGTGATGGCCTTGACGGCCCATGCGGTCCGCTCGGGATTGATGTCGCAGACGGCCGTGATCCGGCAGCCAGGAACCTTCAGCAGGTTGTTGACGTGCGCGGACCCCATCCCGCCGATCCCCACGTAGCCGATGCGAACGAATGCGATCGGTGGCGCAGCAAACGGCGCATCGTGCTTCTGTTGCGTGGCGGCTTCGGCGACCGGCGCGGCAGTGCTGGCGATGACCGCGCCGGCGGTTGTTTTCAGAAAGTCCCGGCGATCCATGACCGGGATTATTTCACGAGGATCGCGCCATTGATTTCCCGGAGGACGATCTGCTCGGGAGGTACTCGACGGGCTGGGGCGCGGACCGCTTCGGCGATGAGGCCGGCTTCCGCGACTTCGATTCGTGTGGCGAGTGAGGCGTTAGCGAACACACGACATTTTCCGATAACGCCCGCGCTGGCGATCAACGAAACACCGTTGGGCCGGCCGGCGTATCACTGGCGCCAATGACTCTCGTGTGCGTGACGGCCCTGTTGGCTGTACTGGCAGGTGGTACCGCCCTCCCCCCGGCGCCAGACACCATACCCAAGGGACAGCTGGTCGAGAACGTTGCCTCCGCGGCAGCACCCGGGCAGCGGTTCACGCTATACGTGCCGACCGGCTACGATCCGGCACGTCCGGCGCCGATCCTCTATCTGATGGACCCGCGCGGGCGGGGGCGCGTAGCCGCAAAGCTGTTCCAGCCCGCCGCCGAGCGTTTCGGTTATATCCTGGTCAGCTCGCACAACACGGCCAGCGACGTCGACGCGGAGATGAACCTTCAGGCCATGCAGGCGATGTGGGTCGACTCGCACGAACGGTTCACGATCGACGACAAGCGTGTCTACGTCGGCGGGTTCTCCGGCACCGCGCGGCTGGCCAGCCTCATGGCGCGGCACCTGCCCACCTCGATCACGGGCATCATCGGATCGGCGGCCGCCTACCACCCCAACGTGCGGCCATCGCGGGAATCCGCGTTCCTCTACTTCGGCACCGTCGGGGATGCCGACTACAACTTCCACGAGATGGAGGCACTCGAGGCGCAACTGGTGGCGTTGAACCTCCCCCACCGGATCTCCCGATTCGCCGGTGCTCACAGCTGGATGCCGTCGGACCGCGCGATGCAGGCGGTCGAGTGGTTCGAGCTCAAGGCCATGCAGGCCGGGACGCGCCCGCGGGATGCGGCGCTGATCGACGTCTGGTGGCGGCGTGATGACGAAGCGGTCCGGGCCGCGCTCGCCGCGGGCCGTGAACTCGACGCGGCACGGCGCCTGTCGGCGATGGCCCGCGACTTCGACGGACTGCGCGACACGGCAGATGTGCGCGCGGAGGCCTCCCGCGTGGCCGGCACCGGGCGCGCCCGCCAGGAATTGAAGGACCGCACGTCCAGACGCCACGCGTCCGACGCGTGGAAGCAATACGCCATGAGCCTGATCTCCGAGGCGTATCCGGAAGGTGCCGACACCTCGACCCAGCCGGCCGCCGATCTGGCACGCATGCTCGGACTCGACCGGATGAAGCGCCTGGCCGCGGGCGATGACGAGCCGGCACTCGAAGCGCGGCGCCGGCTGGCCGAGATGGAAGTGCAGCTCGGCTTCTACCTCCCCGCGGTGGCCGCCGAATCGGGCGACCAGGCTCGCGCCAGTTACTACCTGGGGATCGCGCTCCAGATCAACGACCGGAATCCCGTGCCCTGGTATCTGCTGGCCCGGGTGTCAGCGCGCCTGAACGACGTCGACGATACCTTCGTCGCCCTGGAGCATGCGTTCGACGCAGGGTTCCGTGATCTGGCGCTCGCCCAGGACGACCCCGCCTTTGCGCGGCTGAAGGCGCGAGCGGATTTCGCCGCGTTCGTCGCGCGTCTTCGCGCCAGCGGCGACTCGCTCGATCTGCTGACCGTCGATCGTCCGCCGCCCGCCAGGCTTCCCCTGCGCTGACCCAACCGGCACCTCCGCGCCGCTAAACCTCGGCCGAAGGCCGGCCGCTGACACCGGCTAAAGCCGGGGCCCTACGGACCACGCGCGCCGCCACGAAGAACCCGGAACCCCTGGAACCCACTGGAACCTTCGAGAACCCCTTGGAACCCCCTGGAACCCCCCGGGCCGAAGGCCCGGGAAGTTCTACTTCGCCTCCCTCGTTTCATCCTTCTTCAGGAACGGCACGCCGTCGGTCAGCCACTTCGGTGCCGGCTCGCCCTTCAAGTAGTGATCGAAGAACTGGAAGTAGCGGACCGTGAGGTCCTTTCGGTTCGCCCAGCCGCGCAGACCGTGGCCCTCGTTGGGATACGCGAGCAGGACCGCCTTCTTCCCGTTGTAGCGGAGCGCGTTGTAGAACGCGAGGCCGTTCTCGAATCCTACGGTCGGGTCCGCGGTGCCGTGCATGATCAGGAACGGGGTCGTCACCTTGTGCGCGTGCGTGAGGGCCGACTCGAAACGGTACTTCTCCGGATTGTCCCAGGGTGAGAAGCCCCAGCGTCCCTGCCCATACAGGTAGTAGTCGAACGCCGTGTTGCCGCTGCCCGCGTTCACCTGGTACGACCAGCCCCAGTTCTGCGCGAAGTCGTTGTAGAGATCGGTCACGCCGGCCCCCATCCCGACGGCGGCGAACATCTTCGACTGGGTACCGATGAAGGCCGCTCCTTCACCGCCGTAACTGTGGCCGGTGACGCCGATGCGCTTCGGATCCGCGTAGCCCATCTCGATCACCTTGCGCGTCGCCGCCTCGACCGCTTCGAGCATGTCGCTGTGCGAGTTGCCCGTCCGGAAATGGACGTCCGGCAGCATCGTCAGGTACCCGCGGCTGAGCGCTTCGATCGGCGAGGCGCCCATGCCGGTCAGATACGACGGTGGGCTGTAGCGATGCAGGTTCTGCGAGTTCTTCTCGTAGAACGTCACGAGCATCGGACGCTTCTCGCCATCCTTGTAGTCGTCGGGGATGCCGAGAATCCCCTGAAGACGAACGCCATCCTTGTTCTTGTAGTCGAACAGGATCCGGCGGCCCCAGACGAACTCCTTCTGCTGCGGGTTGACGTCGGTGATCTTCTTCGAGCCGGTGAATCCCGGACCGGACACGCGGAGATCGGGGAACTCGGTGAACGTCTGCCGCGTGAACAGGAACCGGTCCGCCTTCGCCGCCTTCTCGGGCGTGCTGAAGGCCGCGTCCTCGAGCAACAGTTCCTTCAGCTGTCCGTTCGCGAGGTCGTAGAAG
>DASWVN010000264.1:0-16612 GCA_036401215.1 Vicinamibacterales bacterium
TGGAACTCTTCGTCAAGGAGATGCGGCCCCACTCGCGGGCGACGATCAGCGCCGCCCCGAGCGCCCAGGCCGCCGTCCAGGACGCCGCCATCGTCGTGCTCGTGACCTCGGCGAAAGAGCCGGTCGTCAAGGACGAATGGATCGCCGATGGCGCTCACATCTGTGCCGTCGGCGCGTGCCGCCCCACGCACCGCGAGATGGACGCGGCGCTGGTCGCCCGCGGCGAACTCTACGTCGATTCCCGCGAAGCCGCGCTCGTCGAGGCCGGCGACATCGTGCTCGCGATGCAGGAAGGGGCGATCGGGCCCTCACACATCAAAGGAGAACTCGGCGAGATCGTCGCCCGGACCTGCGAGGGCCGCCGCGCCGACAACCGGGTCACGATCTTCAAGTCACTCGGCCTGGCTGTAGAGGATGTCGCTGCCGCACACCTGGTCTACGAACGCGCGAAGGCCACTGGCGTGGGTAAGGAACTGACACTGTAGAAGTCATTGCCGAATGCCGAATGCTGAATCATCGTCCCACCATTCAGCATTCGTCATTCGTCATTCAGCATTGATACGGCGGCGAGGTCTACTTGGCCGCCTTTCTATGCTCAGCCCAGCGCTTCTTCTGGGCGTCTGAGATCCGCTTGCGCGCTTCGGCCGACAGGCGGCGCTTGCGCTTGCGCGCTGGAGCAGCGGAGGTGTCGGAGCCCTTTGTTTTGCGGTAGTCGGCCCACCGCTTCGTCATCATCTCGGAGATCCGCCGGCGAGCTTCAGCCGACATTTTGCCCCGGCGGCGTCCACCGCTCTTGCCCGCAGTCACCGGTTCCGGTTCTGAGCTGACCGTCGAGGTTCCGCGCGCTCCACTCGGGAGCTTCGCGCGCAGCGCAGCTGCCTGCGCGGTCAGGTTGGCGAGCCGCTCGCGAGTGGCGGCAATCTCTCGTTCGAGCCCTCCGATCGCCCAGCCGATCATCTCGGCTGACTTCAGCATCACATCCCCGGTGGTTCTTCGCGGTCGACCGCGCGCCATAGTTCCTCCAGATCTCAGTAAGTGGATAAGTCCAGTTAATCTACCCGGAGCTATCATAGCCTCGATGGTTCTCCGAAGGTTAGTAGTAGTTCTCGTTCTGGTGAGCATCGTTCATCTGGAACTGCGAGCGGGGTCGTCGCGCATCGATGCCCAGAACACTACTCCCCACGCAGGAGATGCGACCGAGTTGCGGCGCCGGGCGCTGGAGCTTGCCTACAATCTCGACCATGAGGAAGCGATCGACCTCCTGAGAAAGGCGATCGCGGCGGCGCCGAACGATCCCGCCCCGCATCGGACGCTCGCCTCCGTGTTATGGCTTCACATGCTGTTTCTGCGGGGTGCCGTCACCGTCGATCACTATCTCGGATCGTTCAGCCGGGCGCGGGTGCAGATGAAGAAGCCGCCGGCGGATCTCGACGCCGCGTTCCGGAAGCACGTGCAGATCGCGGTCGCACTCTCACGGGCGCGCGTCGACGCCGCGCCCCGCGACCCTCAGGCCCACTACGACCTGGGGGCCGCACTCGGCCTCGAGGCGTCATACATAGCAACCGTCGAAGGCAAACTGCTCGCCGGTTTCAAGGCCGCGCGGCGCACCTTCGACGAACACGAACGCGCGCTCGAGCTGGATCGTAATCGCCACGACGCCGCACTGGTCGTCGGGATGTATCGCTATATCATCTCGACACTGTCGCTGCCGATGCGCATGATGGCCTACGTCGTCGGATTCGGGGGAGGAAAAGAAACCGGGATCACGATGCTTCGACAGGCCGCGGCCGGCGGCGGCGAAGCAAGAACGGATGCGCTCTTCGCGTTGATCCTGGTGTACAACCGCGAGCGCCGGTTCGACGAGGCGCTCTCGGTGCTGGCAGAACTCCGGCGGCTCTATCCGCGAAATCGTCTCGTCGTCCTGGAACAGGGATCCACCGCGCTGCGAGGCGGCAAGGCTGCCGATGCGGAGCGGATCCTTTCGGAAGGCCTGAGCATGCTCGCAGCCGACCAGCGGGCCAGGATCCCCGGCGAGGAGGCGCTCTGGCGCTACAAGCGGGGGGCGGCGCGGGCGGCGCTCGGCCGCCAGGACGCACTCGACGATCTCAGGGCCGCGACGTCCGGCGATGCCCAGGCGTGGGTCGCGGGTCGCGCCCGCGTGGAACTCGCGAAGCTCGCGCTCCAGAGCGGCAATCGTGCCGCGGCGGCGGCGGAACTGGCGCGGGCTGCTGAGCTCTGCCAGAACGGAAACGATCCGGTTTGCGTCGAAGAGGCAAGGCAGCTGTCAAGGAAGGCCAATGGCCGGTAAGGTGAAGACCTGGGTCTGGGTGATCGTCGGCGTGTTCGTCGTGGGGATCCTCTGCGTGATCGCCATGGCAGCGGCCGGCATCTACTACTTCACCCAGAACATCGAAGCCAGAAAGGCGACCCCGACCGTCGCCGCATCGGAGTTCAACGCCGTCCGCGATCGCTTCCGCGGCCAGAAGCCGCTCATCGAACTCGACGAGCGCGGACGTTTCCTCCGCTCGAACGTCGATCGCCCCGCGCCTCCCGACGCGAAGCGTCCCGAGGCGCTCTACGTGCTCGCGTTCGATCCCGACGATGAGGGACTGGTGAAGGTGACGGTGCCGTTCTGGCTGCTCCGGATGAAGATCGGCAACTCTCACGTGGACTTCGGCGACAGCCGGATGGACCTCGAAGACCTGAAGCTGACGGTCGAAGATCTCGAGCGTTTCGGTCCGACGCTGATCCTCGATCAGACCAATGCCGGCGGCGATCGTGTCCTCGTCTGGTCGCAGTAGCTGTCCACGGATCACGACGAATCTGTAATCGGCCTGCGCTCCTCCCCCGAATTCCTTAAGAAATCAGCCTGATTCTCCCGATCCAGCTCGGGCGCGGATCTTGCCCTTGTTCAAGGTACGGAGGCTCATATGAAACGTCTTCTCCTCGTGTCTACTCTCGCTGTCTTCTCGCTGGCGTGCGCCGTGCCGGTCAGCGGCCAGTGGGGCCGGCACGATACCCGATATGGCTATGGATCGAGCGTGGACCGGATCGCCTACGACAACGGCCTTCGCGAAGGCCGGAGGGAAGGCGAGCGGGACGGCCGCAGGGGCGCCCGGTTCCGCTACGAGGACGCAAGCGCCTACCGCCGCGGCGACCTCGGCTACCGGCGCGAGTACGGCAACGTGAATCGCTACCGCCAGGCCTTCAGAGAGGGCTTCGCTAGCGGCTACGCCGATGGATATCGCCGTTACTCACGCGGCGGCGTGTATCCACCGTCTGGAAGCGGTCGATACACCACCGCATTCGACATCGGCGCGCGCGACGGCTTCGAAAAGGGACGAGAAGATGCGCGCGACGGCGATCGTTTCGACCCGCGCCGGCACAAGTGGTATCGAGAAGGGGACAGGAACTACAACAGCCGTTACGGTCCGCGGGAACGGTACAAGGACGAATACCGGCGCGGGTTCCTGGCGGGCTACGAACGTGGTTACCGGGAGTGGAGAAGGTGAAGGAGTGACGGAGTGAAACTCCGAACTATGAACTCCGAACTACGAACGCTGAACGCCGAACTGCGAACCCACCAGTTCATAGTTCGGAGTTCATAGTTCGGAGTTTCTGCTTCGGAGTTTCCGAGTTCCCAGTTCGGAATTCGGAGTTCATAGTTCGGAGTTTCACAGGTGCAGAAACTTCCGCATCCGCTTGAGGAAGTTCGCCGGCGGCTCGATCACTGCTGACGACCTGGCGGACGAGCGTGCCGCCATCAGCTCCGCCCTTCGTGTCGCGGCCGCGACCCCGACCTGCTCCACCGTCTGCGGACTGATGTCCCCGAGCTGGCGGAACACCTGCGCATCGACCTCGAGCACCCTGACGTCACCGTTCGCGATGACACTCGCCGTCCGCGGATCTCCTGTCAGCAGCGACATCTCGCCAAAGTAGCCGCCACGCTCGATCGTGGCGAGGGTCGTACGGGTTTCCTCGAGGATGACGGCGACGCGGCCGCTCGCGATCACGTACATCGAGCTGCCGGGCTCCCCCTGCCGGACGATCGCTTCGCCGTCGCCGAAGTCGAGTCCGCGCATCCCGGCCGCCACCATGGCGCGCTGCTCGTCGTTGAGGCCGGCGAAGATCTCCACACCCGCGAGCAGCCGTTCGCGTTCGGCGAGGCTCACCACGTCGTCGGACGCCGGCATCTCCTTCGAGATCTCGTACGCGATTGGATAGGTGATGTCGATGTGGTTACGACGGAACGCGTAGTAGATCGACGACCGTACCTGGTCCTCGGCTTCTTCGTCGTACTCGTAGTCGGCGATCCAGAAGCGGACGCGATAGATCACCGCAGAGTCGCCGAACTCACGAATCATTGCATCCGGCGCCGGGGCCTTGAGCACCAGCGGGCAGTTCACCAATGCTTCCTTGATCACGCGTTTCACGACATTCGGAGCGGCGTCGTAACTGACCCCGACGTCGATGAAGAGGCGGGCTGGCGCGGCGGGCTCCGAGTAGTTCGTGATCGGCGCCTTCGACATTTCACTGTTCGGCACGATGACGAAGTTCCCGGTCCTCGTCCGCAGCTTCGTCGCGCGCCAGGTCACCTCCGCCACGCGCCCCTGGTGGTCGCCGACGCTGATCCAGTGTCCAAGGTTGAAGGGTTTCTCGCTCTGGATCGCGAGGCCGGCAAACGCATTGCCGAGCGTGTCCTGAAGCGCGAACCCCACCACGACGGCGCTCACCGCGCCGGTCGTCAGGAACTGCTCGCCGAAGATGAACGTCGCGACGAGCATCAGGATGCCGATGACGAACGCGTCCTGAAGGATGGAGGGGAACCGGTCCGGCACGCGGTCCGCGCGCAGCGGGTTGACGAGCGTGACGATGAGCAGGTTGATGAACGCCGCAGTCAGGACGAGCTGCTCGATACTGCGGACGTGAGCCGCGTGCTCCGCCCAGAGTCCCGGTCTGACCAGCAGCAGCAGGTGGAAGGCGATATACGCGGCGAAGAAGTACGTGGAAACCCGGAGCTTCCGCTTCACCAGTCGATTGACGGTGAAGTGAGCGACGCCGAGCGTCACCGCGAGTGCGGTGACGCTCATCACCATGTGGGATACCGGGTGCGTCACGGTCGGTTGGTTGCTGGTGGACTAGCCGGCGATCCCTTTTCTGAACGCCTCGATGTCGGCCGGAGTAATCCGGATCTGGAGCTTGTTCTTATTGGGGCCGCCGACCGCGTCACGATCCGGGACGCCTCCTCGGGCGCCGGCCGATGCAACGGTCTGGGATTCTTTGCTCGACGATCCCTTGCTCGAAATGAACCCGAGCGGGCCGGCCTTCTTCGGCTCCGCTTGCGCTTCCTTCGCCGCGGGCTTCGCCGAAGAATCCCCAACGGCTCCTCTGACGCCGGCGATGTCCATCGCGATCGCAGAAGCTGGCTTGGCGTCAAACGTGATCGTCGAGGTGTAGCGCGCGGCGACCACAGCCGTCGCGTTCAGCTTGTCCTTCTTGATCTGGTTCTCCATGTCGGAGATGCGATCCTTCGTTTGCGGATGCGAGGCGAAGACGCCGTTCGGCTCCTTCATGTCCTTGTTCCGCTCCGAGACCTTGTTCAGGAAACCCGTCATCCCGCGAGGGTCATAGCCCACCTTGTTGGCGAGCGCGATCCCGACCTTATCGGAATCTTTCTCGTCATCACGATCGAACTTGTTCTCGAACAGGTCCTGGTAGATACGGTTTCCGTAGGCAGCGACGAACTCCTGTGTAAGGGCGCCACCCGGCGTGCGAGTTGCGGCGGCGTCTATGCCGACTCCGGTGAAAGTCCCCTTCTGGATAGCCTTGGCGGTGTGCCTCTGCGATACGTGGGCGATCTCGTGGCCGAGCACACCTGCCAGTTCCGCCTCAGTCTTCATCAGGCCGAGCGCTCCCCTGGTGATGTGGATCAACCCGCCCGGGGCGGCATAGGCATTCACGCCTTCGGTGTCGAGGACGATGAACTCCCATTTGAGATTCGGACGCGAGCTGGCCTGCGCCAGCACGGAGCCGAGGAGCGCGACGTACTTGCCAACCGCCTGGTCCTGATAGACACCGAAACGTTCAATCAGAAGTGCGCTGACGTACTCCCCGAGCTGCCGCTCTTCCGCATCCGAGAAATGGAGGTCGTCGACCTTGTCCTTCGCCTCCTTCGCCTTGGTCAACCCTCGCTTCAAACCGCCGAGCTGAGCAAAGGCAGGCGAAGCGGTCAGCGCAAGCGCCACGGCCACAGCGGAAACACGGAAGAAACTCGAAAAGATCGACTTCATGTCTGAGCTTCCTTTTCGGGGAGCGGAGATGGAACGACTACCTGGAAGATTTCGACCGGACGGGTCTTGCCCTTTACGACGACGTCCCCCAGCGGGCGAATATCATACGCCGTCTTCAGCCTGGCGCGGGTCGCCTCGCTGATGATGATCCGCGAATCGTAATTCTTGTTGAGCGACTCGAGCCGCGAGCCAAGGTTCACATTATCGCCGATCACGGTATAGCTCATGATCGAGGAGGACCCGATATTTCCGGCGATCATTTCCCCGGAATTCACACCGATTCCTATATCCAGCACGGCCCGGCCCTCGGCCGCCCACGTGCGATTCAGTTCCTCGAGTTCCCGGACCATGTCCACCGCGGCTGCCACCGCATCGTCAGCATGGTCGGGATCGTCGAGCGGCGCGCCGAACAGCGCCATCACCATGTCGCCCACGAACTTGTCGACCGTGCCGTGATGGCGGAAGACGATGTCCACCATGCGGGAGAAGTACTCGTTCAACTGGGCGACGAGTGCCTCGGGATCACCCTTCTCGGTGACGGTGGTGAAGCCGCGGATGTCGGAGAACAGGACCGTCATGTCGCGCCTGTTGCCACCGAGTTCCGCCCGCTCGGGATGCTCGATCAGCTGCTGGTAGACGTCCCTCGAGACGTAGCGGCCGAACAGTTTCTGGACGACGCGTTTCTGGCGGTCTTCGACGAAGTAGCGGTAGGCGGTGCCGGCGAACAGCGAGAGCGCCATCACGGCGCCGGGCTGGGCGAGGTTGATCCACGTGCCGTCCCGGAACAGCGCGACCGACGTCAATGCGAGCAGGGCGCCGAGGACGACCGTCGAGATCGCGCCGAGCGTGTAGGACCACGCGATCGGCAATGCCGCCGCCACGACCCCGAGCGTGACCACGCTGACGATACGTGTCCACCCGGGCGCCAGGCCGACGAACCGTCCGCTGAGGATGTTGTCGGCCATCGTGGCGTGCAGCTGGGCGCCCGGCATCGTGCCGGTGCCGAACGGGGTCTGGAACACGTCGTGTGTTCCCGCGGCCGTCACGCCGATGAACACGATCTTGTCGCGGAACACCGCCGAATCGAGACCGGGCTTTTCCCCTCGCAGGATGGCGTCCTCGGCGGCGATGACCTGATTGGCGGCGTAAGTCGGGTAAGACTCGATCTCCGCGGGGGCATTCCAGCGGATCATCATCGACAGCTGTTCGTGTTCGTCGGCGGGATTCGCGGAGCTGTGGACGAGCGTGGGCACGGTCGGCACCGCCTTATCGCGGATGCGCAGGATCCTGCCGTCGAACGAGATCTCGTCCGGCCGGTACCCGCCGGCCAGCAGCGCCGCCGCCGTCCCGAGCGAGGGCACGTGGAGGTCATCCACCGAGACGAACGGAGCCAGGCGCCGCGCCACGCCATCGTGATCGATCGCGAGAAAGTTGTGGCCGAGCGCGGCGGACGCGGCGGTCAGCTCCGCGATCGGCGCCACGATAGACGGACGCGGTGCGAGCGGCGCGTCGAGCCGGTAGCCCGGATCGGGCACTTCGACATCCTTGTTCACCTGCTCATCGGCCGCCGCATATGTCACGTCGGCGAGGAGCACGACGTTGCCCGAGGCGCGGATCGCCTCCGCAAACGCCGCGTCGCTCTCCTGTCCGGTCCATTCGGTCCCGCCGATGTTGTGCGTCGTGACGTCGGTTTCCCAGATCCCGATGTCGAACGCCACCACCTTTGCGGGAGCCCGGGCCAGGAAGTTGAACAGGTACGTATGGGCGACGCGCGGCCACGGCCAGCGGCCGAAGAACGGCTCGGCGTCCCGGAGCGTCTGGTCATCGATGAGGACGACGACGATGTCGGGATGAATGTCATCCGCGCTGGCGGTGATCCTCATCCGCCAGTCGTACAGCCACAACTCGGCGCGGTCGAGCGCGCCCGCGGCGGCGATCGCCAGCACGAAGACGGCCGCTCCGAGTCCGAGGCCGAGAACGGTGGCAGCTTTACGGAGCATCGAATTGGGACGTCAATTCTACGTCCCGGACGGATAGGACCTGGCAGAGTTCGCCCAGGGTTGCCGGTGGCGGTCGGGCTGGCCACGCTGGACGAAGCGAGGGTTTTGAGATATCGGGCTCTCTACCAGTGCAGGGAAACGTTCCATCACGGCCAATACGGCGAGCTGATGACCGCCTTTCCGATCGGGAAGATTTTGCAGCCTTGAGATGCAATCCGGGCCCCATATTCCCGCTCGGGAAATCCACTAGACATTCACCAAGAAATCACGCATGATATTCCCGATCGGGAATGTCCTGTGACTATTGAAGAAATCGGCAACGTCGTGCGGCAGACCCGCCTCGCACAAGGCCTGCGCCAGGATCAACTGGCCGCCGCTGCTGGTGTCGGTCTGCGTTTCCTAGTCGAACTGGAGCGCGGGAAGCCCACCGTGCGCCTCGACAAGGTCCTTGCCGTCCTGAGCGCCCTCGGTTGCCGCCTGGACATCACGCCGCCGCCCGCGCCGTCAGGACGTGGCGCGTGACTCGGAGGCTCTCGGTCTGGTGGGACGGTGTCGTCGTCGGCACGCTGCAGGTGAATCAGCACGGTCAGATGCGGTTCACCTACGCGTCGGGTTGGCTGGCCGACGCCTCGAGGCCTGCGATCTCATTCTCGCTGCCCAAACGCGAGCAGCCGTTCACGCAGCGTCAGTGCCGGCCGTTCTTCGCGGGCCTTCTGCCTGAGGAGGCGCAGCGCGACGTGATCGCTGGAGCCCTCGGCATCTCCAAGGGCAACGATTTCGCGTTCCTCGAAGCGCTCGGTGGCGATGTCGCGGGTGCCCTGTCGCTCTGGCCGGAAGGCGAGGTGCCGCCAGCACCGGATCCGACGGGTACGCCGCGCCCACTCACCGACGACGAACTGGTCGACGTGCTGGACACGTTGCCGAAGCGCCCGCTGCTCGCCGGGCGCGATGGGCTGCGACTCTCCCTCGCCGGTGCGCAGACCAAATTGCCCGTCGTACTGGTCGACGACCGTGTGGCCCTGCCGGTTCCGGGACAACCGACGACGCACATCCTGAAGCCGGCCATCCAGCGGTTCCCGCACACCACCGAGAACGAGGCGTTGGTGATGACGCTGGCCGCAGCGGTTGGGCTGCCGGTGGCGTCCGTGACCGCGCGGAGCGTGCAGGGCCGATCGTACCTGCTCGTCACCCGCTACGACCGTCGGTTCGGTGCGAATGGGCAGGCGCACCGGCTGCATCAGGAAGATTTCTGCCAGGCGCTCGGCATCGTGCCCGAGCGGAAGTATGCGGCCGAAGGCGGTCCCACGTTCAAGACCAGCTTCGACTTGCTCCGCCGGGCAACGACACGTCCGGCCGGTGCCGTGCTGGCCTTCCTCGACGCAGCCGTCTTCAACGTGATCGTCGGTAACGCCGATGCTCATAGGAAGAACTTCAGTCTGCTGTACCAGGGGGCTGTCGTGAGCCTCGCGCCCTTCTACGACGTGCTTTCGACGGTGGCCTATCCGGATCTGTCGCCGAACATCGCCATGAAGACTGCGAAGCGGGCCACGCTCGAGGAGATCGGGCAGACCACGTGGACGGCGTTCGCGGAGGACATCGGATTGGCGGCGTCGTTCGTTCGCCGGCGTGTGCGGGAACTCTCTGCCGCCGTGAGCAGTCAGGTGCCACCGCTCCCGGACAGCGCGGCATTAGCCGGACTCGACGGTCCTGCGCTGGAGGGCTACGCGGCGCTGATCGCGTCACGGGCGGAACGGCTGGCCAAGACGATCACGATGTAAATTGACGCAAACCCGGCCAGCGTCGGGTCACGTCGGCCGAGCTCGCGTTGGACGGAACTCGGCGACACGTGGTCGCCATGCTGTTTCGCCGCCCGTTGATACAAATCGGGCTGGGGATCCTGATCGGACTGACCTGCCATCCCCACTTGCGGCTCGGCGTATTTCACGTAGTTCACGGCGGATTCGGCGAGCTTGTCTCGATACTGCTCATCGTGCAATGATCCAGGAACTGGGAGGACGGTGATGGAAACACTGACCTCTTCGCTCGCGGTCATCGCCGCTGGCGTTGTGGGCATCGTCGCGGGAACCTTCACACGATCGCCGCTGAGACTGAGCCTGCTCTGCGTTGGCGGGGCACTCGTCATCGGCCCATTGTCTAATCTGGCCAGCGAAGAGTTCCTCAGAATAGCCGGAGCGGGGATCGCCATCGGTTTGGGCACCGTGGCCATCGTGAACTCGGCAGCGGCCTTGATTCGATGGAAGATTCAGACGCGGCACACGTGACAGCCACGCTGGCGCCGCAGGGTCGCGGACCAGCACATCGGCCAAAAAACAGCCTCGCCGAAGGCGAGGCTAACCCAAAAAAAGCCGAATCTATATGTAAGAAGGATGGTACCGGTACGGGGATTCGAACCCCGGTCCCGTGGCTGAGAACCTTGCCCCGATCGCGATCACACGCGATCGGGGCTTGTCTTTCTTGATCAGGATCTGATCGCACGTGCTCAGCCGCGCCCGCCTCTGACGACCAGATTACCCGAAATTGCCGGGCATAACCGCGATCCGCTCATCGGCGAATCTCGCAGGACTCCGAGAAAAGGCAAGTTCTGCCTGACGGGCCACATCGTCCCCGGAGCAAGCGCGGCGGTAATGGCGTCGCACGAATCACGGCCGGCTGAAACGGTCCCCAGAACGGTCGCACGGGTCCCGAGTTCAATAGCCGCTGTTACTCCACCACAGCGGAGTCCCGCCGGAACTGAACAGGATCAACGTGCCGTTATCCATTACCGCCAGGTACGCGCCGTACTCGCCTGCCGTTCCGGACTCCCAAACGGGTTGGGAGTTGCCGTTGTACACCACGAAGTTGCCATCCCCTTGCATCGCTGTCCAACCGGGGTTGTTGTCGTTCGTGTCGGTTGCCCACAAAGGCGTTCCACCGTCGTATAGGACGAGGTTGCCGTCTCCTTGGTACTCGAGCCTGAACTGGCCGTTTGGCGAGTAGACGGCGTCGTTGACGTACAGATACTGATCGCCCGTAAGGGTCCCTGGTGCACCCGCGGCAGGCGGATCCTCCAAGCCAGGCTCGATGTCCCAATACTCCGATGGTATCCAGTCGGCAATGTAGCCGTACGAATCGGTCGAGTAGAAATCGCTCCGCACGATCGTGCACAAGGCGCCGATCGTCTCGTCCTTGATGATGTTTGTCTCGACCCACTGTCCTTGACAGTGACCCGACGACACGACGAGGTGCCATCGCGCCGGAACACGGCCATCCTGCGAGTACACGTAGCCGCTGGAGTTCGTGGTGCCGCTAACACTCGTCGCCGAACCGACAATCGTGCCAGGGTTGTTCCACATGTGGTAGCCGTAGATCCCGGTTCCACCCACGGGAACAGCGGGCATACCTTGCAGGTTCTCCTGATAGAGGACCCTAAAGTTCCAACTTGAAGGGCCCGACGCCGTGAGGCAGCCGCTCGTGCTCGAAACCACGAGAACGAACAGGACAAAGTGGACGAGCCTGATCGGTGTCTTCATGCGAACCTCCTCAACGGGCGATCCCCAGGCGATCCAAGAATGCGTGAGCCTGCATCGAGGCGGCGCTCGACTCGTCTCGTAACCCAGCCTCGAGCGAACGGCGGAACATCGCCTGCTGCTCCGATTCGATCTGCAGCGTCAATCGGGCGATCGTCGGTCTGCGTCCCTGCGTGTGCCTCCTGTTCGCCCCCTTCGCCGCGCGAATCCGGCTGACCCACTCGTCGGGTGGCACCTGATACTCCGGGGTGGTGAGTTTGCCTTGCGCCAAGTACAGGGCGACCAGCACGGCTTCCCCCGGCGACATCTGCTCCGAGATGTCCAACAGCCGGCGCTGCGCTCGCTCGCGCCCGACCAGCTGCGGGATACGGGGTTTGAGGGACACCCGGAACACATGCACCTGATTCTTATTCGTCCGCGCCCAATCGGGAGCGGAGACAAGGTCGGCGATTTCGTTGAAGGCGGCCACCGCGCTGTCCTCCGAAACGCTCGGGTGGCGGCCAGCCCGGAACTCTGATTCGGCTCGGAACAAGCGGTCGCGAAGCGAGTGCTCGGCAGGAAGTTCGATGGACACGAACCGATCTAGAATCCCATTCGTCATGGCTCGGAGCGCCTGAGGGTCCCCGCCGCGTGCGGCCATGGCCAATTCGTTGAAGTCAGAAAGAGGGTTTCGATTCTTGGCTGACATGGATCGATGGTCCTGTGCGGCTACGACTGCGATCACAACCGCTACCATGATCGCGCCGCAAGCCACGAAGCGAACAGTTGGTTTCATACTCCTGCCTCCATGCTCTCGCACCAAGGGGATGCTTCCAATCGACAACGTCGAAGCGCTGAGGAACAGGCTGCCGGAGTGCAATTTAGGAACCACCAGCGATTCCTGGGACCCAAGTTCTCCGGTAAGCGTTCTGGACGAATACGCGTCGGCATACGTTTCCGGCCAGTTTTGACGCCTGTGGGCGGATTGTCTCACTCGAACTTCGCGCATCACTCGAACCGTACGTCAACGGAAGCGACGAACGGAACCGTCCAGGATCGGCCAATCGGTTGGCCGACCGGCCAAGTAATGACCCTGTCGGTCGGCAGCGGCACGTCCCCTCCGCTGATAACCTTTCAGTCGGTGTGCGGAGCCGTGGCGACGGCAGCGTGTCAGTCGTGCCGCGCTAACCGACGGAGCCTCACAGCAGGGGCCTCGCCATCTCGCGCCAGTTGCCGAACACCAGCCGCAGCTTCTTCAGCCGGGCCACCCGCAGCACGCCGCCGATCGGCAGGCCCTTCATCTCGGGCGAGTAGAAGCCCGCGCCGGTGCTCGACGCGTCGGCGAAGTCCTTGTCGATCTCCTGCGCGAGGGACTCGGCCTCGTCGAAGAGCGCCTCCAACGCCGCGAAGTGCGAGTCCATCGCCTTGGCCACCTCGCCCGCGCGCCCGAGGAGCTTCGGCGCCAGGGCCTTCAGCCGCGCCTTCTTCGCCTTTTCGGTCTCGTCGCTCACGCTCTGGAACGCCTTCGCCGCCTTGAGCATGCCCTGCTCGGCGATCTCTAGGACCCGCTGCGAGCGCTCCCGCGCCGTGATCGCGTCGATCAGGTCGGTCCCGTTCGCCGTGGCCGCCGCGGCCGTCGCCGCCGCGAAGGCCTTCCGCGCGATCGCGAGTTCGTTGTTCGCCGTCTCGAGGTTCGTACGCGCTTCCTGCACCGTCATCGTCGTGTCTCCCATGCCCGCCTCGCGGGTCCGTCCGTCAGTTCTTGATCGCGCGCCGGAACGCGCGGAGGGCGCCCAGCGCCCCTTCCAGTTCATTCGCCTTCGAGTCGGCGCGCATCGAGCGCAGCAGCCCGAGCAGCTCCCGCTCGTCGTCGTTCCGCGCCACGAGCGTGGTCCGTCTGATGTCCGCGAGCAGGGCGCGCAGCTTCTCCTCGTCCGACTTCACCGAGTCAACCTGCGCCTGCACCAGCATCGGAAACGTCACCAGACTTACCTCGTGCAGCTTGAGCCGCTTCAGCAGGCGCGCCCCGGTCGAGCGGTCGTATCCGTCCTCCGCCACGCTGTAGCCGATCGACAGGCCGTTGATCACGCCGGCCTTGAGCAGCGCAGCCGCCTCTCGCCCGCGCTGCACCTCGGTCACGATCTTCCCCTCCGTCACGCGCAGCCCCTTGCTCGTCTCCGAGAGGGTCATCGTGCCGATGGGATCGGCATGCTGGTGCTGCCAGGGGATCGGGCGAGCGTTCCCGCGCTCCCGCAGGTCGTCGGCGAACGCGCCCGCCGCGACTATGTCGCCCCCTTGATCGAGGATGCCCGCCATGCTCGCCCAGCCGGTGAAGCTGGAGCCGTCCGACTTCACGGACAGCGTGCTCTCTACGTTGAGTCTCTTGATCTCCATCACTGTTCTCCGTCACGCTCACTTGTCCAGCAGCGCATCCAAATCATCGGGGTCGAAGGGCATCGGGGCGCCGCTCCCGGACGCCGCGATCCAGGCATCGAGCCTGCCGGCTGCCCCTTGGGACTTCGCCCACGCCATGAACTTCTCCGGCGTGTCCAACCCGCGCGGCGACACGGGGTCGGGTTCTGGCTCCGCGGCGAAGGCCTCGCCGGTCAGCCGCAGCTTGTTCTCGGGCAGCGACTCGACCCGCATGCCGATGCGAACCCCGCGCCCGTCGAGGAGGTCCGTCATATCCTCCGCGCGGTTGACCACGTCATCGTGCGTGTAGGCGGTCGGCCGATCGTCGCCATCGAACACGACGAGGATGCCGATGTGCTTCCTGCTCGCCTTCACCACCGTGCCGATCCTCATCGCTCAATCCTTTCCATCCGGCGACGCATGAAGTCCACCGCGCCGCCGTTCTCCCACGCGTCCCGCTCCGCGTCGAGCGGCTGGCCGGCGCTGATGGAGTAGTCATCGGAGGACGCGAACGGGTCGAGGGCGATGCGCTCGCCGGGCGGCGGGGCCGAGTCCGGCGAGACCACCTGCCCCGAGGGGAGGACCACGTCGCCGGGCTGCAGCGGCTGGTCCGCGTTCATCGGGTTCCGGTTCCAGCGGCCGTACGTCCGCGGCGCCTCGGGCGCACCGACGATCGCCTTGACCGCGTGGTCCGCGGTCGTGAACGCCTTCTTCATTCGATCAAGCAGCTTCATGACGCCAGGCTCCTCACCCTGTACCGCACGCCCGCGTTCATCACGAGCGCGCCTGCGGCGGCGTTGCAGTAGTCATCCGAGCCGCCGATCGGATGGTCCACGGACTCGCGTCCGCCCGGCGCGACCTTGCGCCGCAGCGCGAGGAACTGCGCCCGCACCTTCTCCTCGTCAACCAGGCGGCAGCCGCCCGAGTTGAGCATCGGCACGAAGGCCAGGTACAGCTCGCTGCGCGACTTCTCCGAGGGCCGCCACTCGATGCCGTTCAGCCGCCACTGCTCGGGCGCGAAGCCCCCGCTGTAGCGATCTGTGGTGACGGCGTAGACGCCATACGACTTCAGGAGTACGGCGCACGCCTTGATGACTTGGGCCGGGCTGAAGGGCGGCTCCTCCCCGGCGACGACGTCGAGCACCTGGACCCCGTTCTCCTCGTGCGCGATCGCGACGACGAACGAATCGCCGCCGGTGCCGCCCGCGGGATCCGCGAACGCGCGGTACGTCACGCCCTCGATTCGAGGGCGCTCCTGCACGCCCGCATCCGTCGCGGCGTCGAGCTTCTCAGCGCTCACGAACTCGCTGACGTCGTCTCTCCATTCGCCGCCCAGCTCAGTGGCCGCGGCCACCGGGTCGTCGCGGTACGCGTCCTCGATGCGCCCCTTGTCGGGCCGAGGGGTTCATCGTGAGCGTGGGCGCCTTGATGACGAGGTTCCCTTCGACCTTCTTGCCCCACACGCGTGCCCACAGCCGGAAGAGGAAGCCCTTCTTCCGCCCCGGCGACGAGATGACGAGCAGCAGCGGGTCCGGGATCGAGAGCATGCCCGGCTCGATCGCGTTGACGATGTCCTGGTCGGACATGAACGCGTTGTCCTCGGCGGTGCGGATGAAGCTCGATTCGTCGATGACCGCGCCGACGATCGTCGCGCCGCGGATCGAGTCGCGGCCCGCCAGCACCTGGAGCGCGAGGCCGTTCGAGAGCGTCACCGACTCGCGGGTCTCGCTCTCGATCAGCGCGGCCAGCTCGGGCACCTGCCGCATGAATCCGAGGAAGTAAGAGAGGATGCCGAGCCCCTGGCCCTTGACTCCCGCGGTCACCACGAACAGCGCACGTTCACCCGGCGCCAGTCGCGGGTATTTCTTGATGCACAGAAAATAGACCGCGATCAGCGCCGCGATCCGGCTCTTGCCCGCGCGCCGCGCCACCACCCAACCGGCCCGCCTCACTTGCTTCGTCGGGAAGTCCTCGGGCGCGAGCCCCGACAATTCGGTCGCGAGCGCCGGATCCTCGGGCGCCTCTCCGAAGACCAGCGCGAGCACGCAGCGCCAGGGCCTCCAGCTGTCGGCCATGAACTCCGGGAACGTCGAGCGGAGGAACTGGAAGAACGTCACCGCGCCCTCCGCACGTTCACGGCGTAGAACCTCGCCGGCTCGGCGCCCCCGGACATCCTTACGACCGAGAACGGGACCTCGGTCCCGGGCGGCGGCAGCCGCTCGCCGTACCACGGCTCCACGCCGCTCGGACCGGCGAACGGGACCAGGCCCGCGCCGTCCTCGGCGACGACGCCCGCGAACGCGCCGATCGTCTCCGAGCGCCTCATCGCCCGTCCCCCCTAGCGCCGGTCGCCAGGTGCTCGGCGAGCGGGGACCGGTCCGCGCGCTTCCGCTCCAGCGGCAGG
>DASWVN010000265.1:0-13828 GCA_036401215.1 Vicinamibacterales bacterium
TTTTCATGCCAAGGCTGGACGGAGCCTTGGCATGAAAAATCACGAAATTCAAAATTCAAGGTCTGACCCCTGGGTTTCTCACCGGACCTGGTAGCCGGAGCGGGCTTTCACGGTGGCGCCGCGCTGCTTGACTCGGACGTCGATCCGGTGCCAGCCGGGGGCCGGGGTCGCCGCAGGCGTGTAGCTCAGGAGGTAGCGCTGGCGGAACTCCCGGAGGATCTGTACGAACGTCGACGCCAGCCGGCGCGAGTCCACCTCGAACACCTCGCCGCCGGACGCGCTCGCAATCTCCTGCAGGATCTCCGGCGTGCCGTTCCGCCCAGCCGTCGAGATGGCGTAGATCACCGCCTCGGACCGCTGCGCGCTGCGGACGACTGACGCAGGATCCAGCCAACTCGCGGTATCGAGGCCATCGCTGAGGACGATCAGCAGCGTCCGGTGCTCACCCGGTTCCGCCATCGCCAGCGCCGCATAGATCGCATCGATCAGCGCGGTGCCGCCGATCTGTTCGCCGGTTGGCAGAGCCTCACGCACCTGAGCGTGGTCGGCTGTGAGCGCCTGACGCCGCGTCACCACATGCGTGAACGTCACGAGCGCGGCCCGGTCGTCGTCGTCCAGCGATTCGAGGAGTGAGAAGGCCGCCTCCTTCAACTGCAGCAGCCGCTCCTGCGTGAGGCTCGCGCTCATGTCGAGGGCAAGGATCACGTCGATCGGCAGCGCTCCCTCCACGATGAGCGTGACCTTCTGCAGGACGCCATTGTCGCGGACCTCGAAGTCGGAGGCGTTCAGCCCGACGACCGGATGGCCGTCGCGGGTGACGCGCGCATCGAAGCGGACCGTCTCGACGCGGGACTTGAACTTCGTCTGAGCCGCGGGGGAGGCAAGCGCCAGCCCGGTCGCGGCGACGAGCAGGACCACCAGTCTCATCGATCGCCCCTGACTCTGGCGCGGATTGAGCGGACGCGGTCAGCGAACGCCCTGTAGACGTCCGCCTCGTTGCGGCCGGAACCGCGGTAGTAGACCCACCAGGGATCGTGACGCTCCGATTCGTCGGTGCGCACGAGTACACCCTCGAGCGCCTCGTCATTCGTCCGCGCCACGGTCTCGGAGTTCAGCAGGCTCAGCGCCAGCCGAGGCGACTGGGCGACCGGAAAGAGCGCCGCCGCCGCGGTGTTCGCTTCGATCGCGCGCGCGTGACTGCCCTCGGCCGCCGCCGCGCGTCCGAGGAACAACTGGGCGTAGTACTTCACCTCGTCGTCTGCCGGCAACGCGAGGGCGCGCTCCAACTCCGCGATGGCATCCTTCGTCCGTCCACGCTTCATCAGCACGAGGCCGAGACGGACTCTTGCCTCGGCGAACGTCGGGTCGAGCTCGATCGTGCGACGAAAGCGCTTCTCGGCCTCGCTGAGCAGCCTGGACTCCGACCGCGGGTCGGCCTGAAGCAGCCCGACGCGCCTCTTGGGCTTGGGACCCTCGCCCTCGGCGAACATCGCCGCCTGCATCAGCGGCGAGGCATACGCCTCGACATAGCATCCGGCGTCGAAGAGGATGCCGGGATCGTCTGGAAACAGTCTCGAGGATCGTTCGATGTGTGGATCGAGGTCGGCGAGATTGTTGGCGGCGAGGAGCGCGGCGCTGACGGTTCGATACCACGCGATCGCATGGGATCGTATCTCGTCATGCCGCGGGGCCATCTCGTCGCGGACGGCGCGATCCACCAGCTGGCGTGCGTGCCACAGATGCGGATCGAGAACGCCGACGCCCCGTCGCTCACCATCTTCGGCGATCGTCGAACTTCCGAGCTTCGGGAGCAGCGGCCGTTCCTCGAGAGGCACGTGCACCGCGATATCGAGAAGCGCGGTCGCGCCGAGCAGCAGGAGATCGGGATCCCCGCGCCGCTTGACCTCGTTGAGGACGGGAAGGAGCGTCGTCCACGGCAACGAGGCGATCCGCCGCGCAGGCTCGTCCAGTGTGCGTGGCTCATGCTGCCTGACGTCGTCCGTCCATGCGCGGACGTCCACGTCCAGCCGAACCTGCTGACCGGAGATCCCGCTGATCGTCAGGAGGGCCGCGAGACTCCCAGCCGCGATCGCTCTGATGACGCCCGTCAGCAGCCGCATGCGGCAGCTTTTAGCACAGAAGCTTCAGCAGCTTCCAGCCGGCCGCGACCAGGAGGAGCAGCGCGACGAGCCCCGCCAGCCAGAGCCACGCCTCTGGTATCCCGATCGATACCGCACCGAGCCCGCCTTCGCCTGAGTACGTCATCCTTCCTCCAGCCGATTGCACGAAGCGTGATGCGGGAGTGTATCGTTTCTCGCGGATGCCTTCATCTGTCTCGCACGCAATGGCTGCCGTGGCGATCGGCGGTGCGATAGCACCGCGGACGCTGATAAAGCCGTTCGTGGTGACCGGCGCTCTCTGCGCCGTGGTGCCGGACCTGGATGCCCTCGGCCGATGGTGGTACGGCGCTGCCGGTGACCTGCAGATCCTTGGAGGGCATCGCGGGTTCACGCATTCCCTGACTTACGCAACCCTGTGCGGCCTGGTGGCGGCAGCGGTGGTCTCCGCGCTTCCGAGCTGGAGCGGTGCCCGCCTCAGATTCGGGATCTACGTTGCGCTCGCCACGGCGTCACATGGCGCGCTCGATGCGCTCACGAGCATCGGCGCCGCCAGCTCGCCGGTCCAGTTCTTTCATCCCTTCGACACGACTGGATACGTGTCCCCCTGGCAGCCGATCACCGGACTCTTCAGCGAGCTGTTCTTCCTGCTGATCCCCCTGATCGCGATCGCTCGCGTGACCTGGCAGGTTCGGGGGATGCCCTGGCCTCGCCGCGAGACGGTGCGTCCGGTTACGCTTGATCTATCCACACACCACGATGACTGATCACGTAATCCGCCGCGCAACCGCGGCCGACCTCCCATCGCTCGGACGGCTCGGGGCGACCCTCATGCGGGTCCACTACGAGTTCGACCACAACCGCTTCATGCGTCCCGGGGGCGATCCGGAAGGGGGCTACGCGGCCTTCCTCGCGACGCAGCTCGATGATCCCGACTGCCTCGTCCTCGTCGCCGAGCGGGACAGCGCGGTCGCCGGTTATGTGTACGCCGGGATCGAGCCAGAGAGCTGGAAGGAACTGCGCGAGCGCGCCGGGTTCATCCACGACATCCTGGTGGAACAGGGGAATCGCCGGACCGGGCTCGCCGAGGCGCTGATCGACGGCGCGCTCGACTGGCTTCGCGACCGCGGGATCCCGCGGGTGCTCCTATGGAGCGCCGCCCCCAACACCGCTGCCCAGCGACTGTTCGAACGCAAAGGGTTTCGGACGACGATGCTGGAGATGACGAAAGAGCTGGATTCGTAGGGTGTTCTTCGTACGTGCGACAGCCACAGAACAATACCTTCTGCGACGGGGCAGTACAGACAGCTGACCCAGCATCCCCCTGCGGTGACGCATTGGGACAGGCTGCTGAAATTCTGGCTCACCGCCGCACCGGCTCGGTCCCGGCCGCTCCCTCGTCGGACCACTGGCGGAACACGACCGTCTCCGACCCTAGGACGACCGTGTCGCCGTCGACGAGCGTGTGCCGCCCGGTGATCTTCCTGCCTTCGACCAACGTGCCGTTGCGGCTGCCGCAGTCCTCGATGACGGCCGTTCCTCCCGAGACCACGATCCTCGCGTGGGTGCGCGAAACACTCGTCGCGTTGATCCAGACGGCGCTTGCGGGATGGCGTCCAACCAGGTTTTCACCCTCGCGCAGCGGCAGCGTCTTCTCCTTCCAGGTCAGCCACCACCGCAGGTAGGTGTCACCATCGGCAGAGGCCCGGGGATCGAGATCGACCACCTCGGCGGCGAACCGGTAGCCGCGTCGCGGGACCGTGACCACGATCGCCGGCGCCTTCGAGTCGTCGCCGAGCGCCTTGCGGATTTCGCCGACCGCGATGGCGAGGTTTGCCTCTTCGACGAGCTTGTCAGGCCACACCTCGGTCATCAGCGTCTCTTTACTGACCACGTTCGGCCGGCGTTCCACCAGGATCTGCAGGATGTCGAAGGCCTTCGGAGAGAGATGGACCGGCCGGGCGAGCTGCTGACGAGACCCCTGAGAGCCGGCCTCCTGAAGCAGCTCGCGGGGGCCGGTGTCCAATACGAACGAGTGGAATCGGACTTTCATCCTTCGCGCGACCTTGTCGAAACCTTATCGAACCTTTGAGACTCGGCGGGCACGCTGCTCATAGTATCGACAACGACAACGCCATGGCTGCCACGACCAAAGTCCCCAGCGGAATCACCATCTGGAACGCGATGCGCGACGAGCTGCTGATGAACATGTATCAGCTCCCGTTCACGACGCTGCCGCCGACGATCTTCCACATCTATCTGCACGCGGGTGACTACGAGCGGATCGAAGGCATCGTTCCCCGCATCGTCTCCGAACTCCAGAAGGCGCTCACCGAAGAAGTCAGGAAGATCAACGAGGGTCGCACGCGCACCGGGGGCATGCTGTCCCGCCTGATCGAGCAGGAGGAAGCGTCGCCCATCGAGGTGCCGGCCAGCGGCTGGGAGGTCTACATCCATCCCGACCGGAACGACGAGCTGAAGCCAGGGGACCTGGGCATCGAGTCTCTCCTCCCGCTTCCCGCTCCCCTCGAGTTCGGCGGCCCGCCGACGACGAGGATCGTCCGGTCGGTGGTGAGCGGGACGGGGCGGAGCAGCACAACGATCGAGATCGCCCAGCCGCAACCACCCGCGCTGCCGCGACCCGCGACGGAGCCCGGCACGGTCGAGCGCGCGACGCTGACGTACGAGGACGAGAAGGGACCGCACGTGTTCGCCATGCGCAAGGACACGCTGTCGGTCGGCCGCGGCGGCAGCGCCGTGTGGGTGGACGTGCAGGTCGTGACCTCTCCCAAGGTGTCTCGGGAGCACGTCCGCATTCGACGCGAGGGGGACAGGTTCTTCATCCAGGACCTCAGCACGTGGGGCACATCGGTGGACGGACGGCCGATCCCCTCCGCGATCCCCGGCCCCGACGGCGTGATGCAGCCCGGACCCGAGGCGCCGCTCGGCTCACCCGCGCGGATCGCGCTGGCCGACGTGCTGGTGATCCAGTTCGAGGCGAGGGGTGAACGATGACCGGGCTCTACCTCGCGCACTTCTTCTTCCTGGCGGCGCTCGTTGGTTCAGCGTGCTGGCTGATCCTGCTGGCGCGGGTGCACGACCGTGACTGAGGCACGCGCCCTCGTCGCCGACGTTCTCCACGGGGCGGCTCGCACCGATCCTGGACGCACGCGCTCCAACAACGAAGACCTGCCGCTCTTCGACGCCGCACGCGGCATCTACGGCGTGATCGACGGCGTTGGCGGCCAGGCGGCCGGAGAGGTGGCGGCTGCGATCGCCCGCGACGTGATCGTTCAGCGGCTGGCGCGTCCCGTAGGATCGCCGGCCGACCGCGTGCGCGAAGCGATCGCGATTGCCAACAACGAGATCTTTCGCCGCGCACAGGAGTCCCCCGAGCTTCGTGGGATGGCGTGCGTCATCACGCTCGCACTGGTGGCCGATGGCCGCCTCGTCATCGGACACGTCGGTGATACCCGCTTGTACAAGCTGGACGCGGGCGGCATGCGAAAGCTGACGCGGGATCACTCTCCAGTGGGCGAGCGTGAGGACGCCGGCGAGTTGAACGAAGTGGACGCGATGCGCCATCCGCGCCGCAACGAAGTCTTCCGCGACGTCGGCAGCATCTTCCGCGACAAGGACGAGCAGGATTTCGTCGACATCATCGAAGAGCCGTTCGAACGCGACGACGCGATCCTGATCTGCTCCGACGGTCTGAGCGACATGCTGCCGTCCCCCACGATCGCGCACATCGCGAAGCAGTACGCCGGTGATCCTGCGCGCCTCACCGAAGCGCTCGTGGCCGCCGCCAACGATGCCGGCGGCAAGGACAACATCACGGTGGTGTATGCCGAAGGTCCGTACTTCGCGTCCGCACTTCGCGGCGAGTGGCTCGACACGCTCACGCCGACCGAACCGCTGAACGGCGCCAGGGCTGGAGAGAAGACGGAGCCCCGCCCCGGCTGGATGCGCCGAAGCACGCGCGCGGTCGTCAGAAGCCGGACGACGTGGTTTTTCGCCGGAGCGCTGCTTGGCGTCCTCGGCGCGCTCGGGTTGGTGCTCTACGTTGCCCGGACCCAGGCCCGTGTGCCGCAAATTCACATCGTCGCGGCCGATGGATCGGCCCCCTTCGCGCGGATTGCCGAGGGGATGGCGGCCGCAAAGCCCGGCGACACGGTTCGCGTCGAGCCGGGCGAATACATGGAGCAGGTCATCGTCGCGGACGGCGTGGACCTCGTCGCCCGCATTCCTGGATCCGCGACGATCAGTCGTCCGCTGGACCTGCCTGCGTCGGCCGCCGGACTCATAGCAGGCGGGTCGAAGCCGGCTCGCATTTCGGGTTTTCGCATCGCGGCCGCGGAGCCGATGCCAGGCACGACCGCCATCAGCGTGACTGGTGCTGGCGCCATGCTGGAGCTGCTCGACATTTCTGGACCCTACGCGCAAGCGATCGCGCTCGAGTCGTCCGCATCGCTGACGATGCACGGAAGTCGCGTGGCGGTGAACGGCACGGTGTTGTCTGTTCCAGAAGGCGCCCAGGCGAGCTTCGTCAACAACATCTTCGTTCGACCGGGACCCGCAGGGACCAACGAGCCGCCAATCATCGTCGAGGCATCGGCGCGATTGACGCTGAAGGGGAACGTCTTCACGGGCTTCGCGCCGGAAATCGTGCGAGGTCTCGGGCCGGCCCGGCGGCAGGAACTGCTCGAGGGCAATACGATCGTGCCCCCGCCGGCCGCGCCGCGGCGGTCGGGAAGGCGCAGCTGATGGCGCGCGACGACTTCGAGATCATCGGCTCGAAGCCGATTGGCCGCGGGGCGTTCGGAACCGTGTTCGCCGCGCGGCGCGTCAGCGACGGACGTCCCGTCGCGCTGAAGGTCGTGCTGCACGCCGGCGAGTGGGGTGTCGAGCGGATCGAGGCCGAGCGGAAGGGAGCGATCCTCCAGCAGCGGTTTGCGAACGCGAACGGGATGGTCCCCGAGGTCTTCGACTACGGCGCGGACGGCGACGACTTCTTCATCGCGATGGAGTTCATCGAGGGGATGTCGCTCGAGGCGCGGCTTCGACGCGGCAAGCTGAGCGCCGAGGAAGCGGCCGGTCATGCGCTCTGGCTGTGCGGATTCCTCGAGAAGGCGCACGCCTTCTGCGGCGAGGTGGACGGCAAGCCGTACCGGATCGTGCACACCGACCTCAAGCCGGCTCACCTGATGCTGTCGCCGGGCGGCGATCGCAGGGTGCTCGATTTCGGGATCGCCAAGGCGCTCGAGGAGAGCCGGGAGCTGGGCACCGACATCGGCCGCACGATCGCGTACGCGTCCCCCGAACGGCTCATCTCGGATCAGATTAGCCCCCACGCCGACTTCTGGTCTCTCGGCGTCATGCTCTACGAGATGGTCTGCGGCCACCGTCCGTATCCGCACCTCGAAGGGCCGCGCTCCCGCCGCGATCTCGAACGCGCGATCACGTCGAACGCGCCGCGCGCCGTGTTCCCGGCCTCGTGTCCAGCCCCGCTGGGCGCGATCATCAACCAGTTGCTGGCGTTCCAGGTCGAGCACCGCTATCCCGACGCGGCGGCGATCAAGAAGGATCTTCAGGTCTTTCTCGACGGCGGAGAACCGGCGGCGTTGTCGATCTACGAAACGCCGGCGACGATGCCGGTGCAGCGGACGGCGATATCGCTGCCGACGACGCCGGCGACGCTGCCGCGGCCTGTGTTGGGCGGTGTGCCCCCGACCGAGCCGCGACACTTTCCGGCGGCTGCTGCCGCGGTGGGCGTCGTCGAGGCCGGAAGCGACGGCGACGACACGGCTGGCGCTCCCGCAGCGCCTGAGCAGGTCGTTGCGGCGCCACCTGCGCGCTGGCGGACGACGATGCTGCGCCGGCTGATTGGGGCGGCGCCGATGCTCACGCTCGTGATGGTGGTGGCGACGGAAGGGGTGGCCTGGATGTTCGCGGAACGCTTCCGCGACACGATGTCGGCGATGGACGAGCGTTCGGTCACCGACCGCCGGGATGCCTACGACGCGGTGGACGGATGGGCGCTGTTCGATATCGGCTTGCGCGCCCGCGTCCACTCGCGGCTGGAGCCGGCGCTCGTCGCCGTCGGCGATCGCGTCATCGCGGACTATCGCCGCGAAGAGCCGGTGATGGGGCCGTCGGAGTGGAAGCAGGCGTTGGAGGCATTGACGTGGGCCCTGGAGATGTCGCCAGGGAAGCGCGTGCTGCGCGGAAAGCAGTTGACCGCTGCGGCGCACGTCAAGCGTTTCGAAGCGCAAGCGGCACGCGGAAGCCAGCGCGTCCTGCTCTCGGAGGAATCCCGGGCGATCTTCCGCAAGGCGGCCGAGGCCTACTCCGAGTCGTTCGATCCCTATCTCGGGATCGCGCGGCTCGAGGTCTACGAACTCGATAACGTCGACGCCGCATCCATCGCGATCGACGAGGCGCAGAAGCGGGGCTACGTGCCGGGACGGCGTGAAGCGGCCCTTCTCGGCGACGGCTACCTGCGTCGCGCGACGGCCGCCCGCCGCCGGGCGAGCGTCCTGACAGGCGAGCAGCGGACGCGGGAACTGAACAACGCCCGCGTCGACTTTCAGCGCTGCATCAACTACTTCGATCCTATCGTCGCGTTCGGCAACGCCGCCGAGAACCTCGAGATCTGCAAGGCCCAGCTGCAGCGGGTCGATCGTCAACTGGCGTCGATGTACTCCGACGACTTCTAGGCCATGCGCGTCATCACTCCTGCCGTCCGCACGATCGATCCGACCGCCCGCCGCGTCCGCGCGATGCGCCTCGAGATGCTGGGGCTGTGCGCGGCGTCGCTGGTGCTGGTGTTCGGATCGTTCCTGGCGGTCACGGCCCGAACGAAGATCAACGCCGCCGAGCCTGCGCCGCTGCAACTGCACACCATCACGTCCGCTTCGCAGGTGGCGCCGCTGCTGACCATGTTTTCGTCCTCGCAGGAACGCGAGGTCGTGGCCCAGGCGATCTACGAGCGCGTCACGAGTGAACCGAGGCTGGAGCACGTCGGCGGGCTCGCGGCCGTCACGATCCCCGCCGACTCGATCCGCTCGAATGCGGGGCTCACCCGGCTGCGGCAACGCCTGGAGCGGCGTCCCGACGCGCCGTCAGTCGCCGCCTTCACAGGCATCGACATCGCCGCGATCAAGCCGCGGCTGGCGGTGAGGACCTCGGGCGAGTTCAACGTCCGCGCGGGACGCGCGCTGGGGATCGTGCTCCTGGGCTTCTGGTTCGTCCATCTCGCACGCCGCTGGCGCCGCCGCGACGACGACCCGGTGCTGCTGCCGGCGATGATGCTGTTGTGCGGCATCGGTTTGATGACGATGTTCGGGCTGCGCGATCCGCTGCGCGACACCGTCGCGGCGAGCACGTTCGCGTGCGGCGTGGCCGCGGGGATCGTGGCGCTGCTCGCGGCGTCGGAGATCGACTTCGAGTCTTCGCGCTTCAGGCGTGCGGTGATCCTGCCGCTTGGCGGCGCACTCGCGCTCGCGATGCTGCTGCTCGTTTTCGGCAGCGGACCGGGCTCGAGCGGCGTGAAGGTGAACCTCTTCGGCGCGCAGCCGGTCGAAGTGATCCGCCTGCTCGTCGTCTTTGCCCTCGCCGCGTACTTCGGCCGGCGGCTGGAACTGCTGCGTGCGCTCTCGGAGCCGGAGTCCCCGTCGAGGCCGTGGCTCAGGTTCTTCAAGGTGCCGCGGTGGAAGGACGTCCGGCCCGTGCTGGTGAGCATGGCGCTCGTGCTGCTGTTCTTCTTCTTCCAGAAGGACCTCGGTCCGGCGCTCGTCCTCACCTGCGTCTTCCTCGCGCTGTACGGGGTCGGCCGCGGGCACGTGGCGTTCGTCCTCACCGGATTTGCGCTGCTCGCGCTGGGGTTCGCGGCGGCGTACTGGATCGGCGAGCCCGCGACCGTCAGGCACCGTGTGGCGATCTGGGTGAACCCGTGGAACAACGGCGTGCCGGGAGGAAACCAGATTGCGCATGGATTGTGGGCGCTGGCGACCGGCGGGATCTGGGGCAGCGGACCTGGACTCGGCAGCGCCGACACGATTCCGGCAGGCCACACCGACTTCGTGCTCGCTGCCGTCGGCGAGGAACTCGGATTTCTCGGCCTTGCGGCGGTGTTCGTGCTCTACGGCGTCATCTCGTGGCGCTGCCTCCGCGCCGGTCTCCGCGCTCCAGGCGATTACACGGCGTTCCTCGCCGTCGGGGTCGCGCTCGCCCTCGTGGTGCAGGCGATGGTGATTGCCAGCGGCCTCATGGGGCTCGTACCACTTTCAGGCGTGGTCACGCCGTTCCTGAGTTTCGGCCGCTCGTCGATGCTCGCCAACAGCGTTGCGATCGGGATCGTGCTGGCGATCGCCCAGCGTCGCGGACGGGAGCGCCAGCATCTGCGTGGTCCCGTTCGCATGCTCTCGTCGACGCTCGCGATGGCGGCGCTGGTGATCGCGGCGCGCGCGGCGTGGATCCAGGTCGTGCACGCCGATGAATACGCCGTTGCCGCGAGTGTGTCGGAGCAGGCGGACGGAGGCTACCGGTTCGAGTACAACCCGCGCCTCCTCGCGGCGGCGCGGACGCTGCCACGTGGCACGATCTACGACCGCAACGGTCTGCCGCTGGCCACCAGCCGTCCGGCGGAGATCGCAGCGGTTCCGGAGACGTACAAAGCCGCGGGTGTCGAACCGGTGCAGGCGTGCCTGGACGGGGAGCGCTGTTATCCGCTCGGTGGCCTGACCTTCCACCTGCTCGGCGACTGGAATCACCAGGCCAACTGGGGAGCGCCGAATTCCTCGTATTTCGAACGTGACTACGATGCTGCGCTGAAAGGGTACGGTGACAGCGCGCGCACGATCGAGGTCGTGAATCCGCGGACCGGCCGCCGGCACTCGGTGATCAGCCGCGACTACCGCGAGCTGCTGCCGCTGGTCCGGCAGCAGCACTGGCCGTACAGTCCCGCCGTCGACGCGCTGCGCCAGCGCAATCGGGACCTCCATACGTCCATCGATGCGCGCCTGCAGTTGCGCGCTGCGGCGGCGCTGCGCAAGCGGATCGAGGCCGGCGGCGAGCAGCGCGGCGCCGCGGTAGTGCTCGATCCGCGGAGCGGAGAGGTGCTGGCTTCGGTGAGCTATCCGTGGCCCGACGGAAAGGACCTCGAGCCGGGAGACGACGCGTACGCGGCAGGATCCGCGCACTGGCTGGATCGCGCACGCTACGGGCTCTATCCCCCCGGATCCGTCTTCAAGCTCCTCGTCGCGGGCGCCGCCCTGCGGGCGCACGCCGAGAGCCGCACGTTCATGTGCGTACGGCTGCCCGGTAATCGCGTCGGTCATGCGATCCGCGGATCCACTCGTCCGGTGCGTGACGATCCACTGGATACCGTTCCGCACGGCTCGGTCGACCTGCACAAGGGGCTGGTGGTGTCGTGCAACGCGTTCTTCGCGCAACTGGCGCAGGAGCTGGGACCGAAGCCGCTGCTGGACGCCGCCTCGATTTTCCAGATCGAGATGGCGCCGTCGCCGACGCCGGCAGGCTTGCGGCCGACGCTGGCGCACGCCGGCTACGGCCAGGGGCACGTCGTCGTTTCGCCGATCAAGGTGGCGCGGGTGACCGCGTCGCTCGCGGCCGGCGGGGTGGTGGCGCCGCTCACCTGGTTCGTCGATCCACCCGAGTCGGCGAAGGCGTCGACGGAGAGGCCGATCGCGACGGGAGGCACCGAAACACGGTTCGTCTCATCTGCCGAGGCGGTGCGCCTCGGCCGGGCCATGCGCGGCGTCGTGACCGACGGCAGCGGCCGCGCCGTGAAGTCGAACCCTGTGCCGATTGCCGGCAAGACCGGCACGGCCGAAGTCGCCGGCAAGGCGGCGCATTCCTGGTTCACGGGGTTCGCGCCCTACGGCGAGTCGGGCCCCCGCATCGCGTTCGCCGTGCTGATCGAGAACGCGGGCTACGGCGCGCGCGGGGCCGCACCGGTGGCCAGCGAGATCGTGACCGCAGCGAAGGAGTTGGAGCTGATCAAATGAGGGAGGATCACGTGAGCGCGAGGATCTGGCACATCGGCCGCGACCTGCAGTCGCGGGTGCGCGGCTTCTTCGACAATCCACCGGGGCCCGACGCCGCGCCGCTCGAGCTGTTCCACGCGACGCTCGACGAACTCGAGCGCCGCATCCAGCCGGCGGGCCGCGGACGACGGATCTTCCCGTACGACCGGATCGTCGTCCGGATCGTCCAGGCGGACGCGGACCGCGTGGCGATCGAGGCCGTCTTCGACCAGCTCGAGGCGAGGTGGCAGGAACGCCTCGAGGAACTGCGATGCGAGGGGCCCGACGTGATCGTCGCCAGCGTGACGATCTCCGAACCGTCGCCAGACGGACCGGAGACGCGCGTGCTCACGGTCGAATGCTCGGGCAACCCCGACGTGCACCCCGCGCCGGCGCCGCCGGACGGCTATCCCCGGCTCACCATCACCGTGCTGAAAGGGCAGTGCCGCGAGCCCGAGTACGTGTTCGAGGAGCCGTCGATCGCGATCGGCCGGACCGACGATCCCACCGACGCGTTCGGCCAGGTCCGCCACAATCACGTCGCCTTCCTCGAGGAGCGCGACGGCATCAACGAGACCGTCGGCCGCGCCCACGCACGCATCCAGTTCGACCGCGCATCGGGCCACTATTACGTGTTCAACGAGGGGAGCAGCAATCCGACGTCCATCGTTCGCCGCGGGCACACCATCCGTGTCGCGCCACGGGACCCACGCGGCGTGCGCCTCCAGTCGGGGGATCAGCTGCAGCTCGGGAGGGCGGTGTTGAGGGCCACTGTCGGCTAAGGCCACAGAAGAAGCACGGAAAAACACGGAAGGGGAAGGCCACAGAAGAAACACAGAAGAAACACGGAAATTGTGTTCTTCTTCGTGTTCGTGGTGTTCTTCGTGGCCTCCGTGCTCCCGCAGGGCCGTCGGCGCGTTCAGCGTCGGGTGTATGCCGTGGGACGAATCACGACCCGGTGATTCTCCGGCGATGTTCCCAGTTAGGCTGACACGGGGCCGACGGCTCGTCGCGCGACGAACACGACGACCACGAAGAGCGATCAGAACCCAGATGAATGGTGTTCTTCTTCGTGTTCGTGGTGTTCTTCGTGGCCTTCGTGATCCCGCAGGGCCGTCGGCGCGTTCAGCGTCGGGTGCATGCCGTACGACGAATCACGCCAGGTGATTCTCCGGCGGACGTTCCCAGTTACGCGGAGACGGGGCCGACGGCTTGTCGCACGACGAACACGAAGACCACGAAGAGAGATCACAACGCAGAGTAATTGTGTTCTTCTTCGTGTTCGTTGTGTTCTTCGTGGCCTTCGTGCTCCCACAGGGCCGTCGGCGCGTTCAGCGTCGGGTGCATGCCGTGCGACGAATCACGACAGAGGATTCTCCGGCGATGTTCCCAGTGACGCTGACACGGGGCCGACGGCTTTTCGCACGACGAACACGACGACCACGAAGAGCGATCAGAACCCAGATGAATGGTGTTCTTCTTCGTGTTCGTGGTGTTCTTCGTGGCCTTCGTGCTCCCGCAGGGCCGTCGGCGCGTTCAGCGTCGGGTGCATGTCGTGCGACGAATCACGACAGGTGATGCTCCGGCGACGTTCGCAGTGACGCTGACACGGGACGACAGCTCGTCGCACGACGAACACGACGACCACGAAAGAGCGATCAGAAC
>DASWVN010000266.1:0-30185 GCA_036401215.1 Vicinamibacterales bacterium
TGCCAAGGATGCTGATGAGCAGCGAGAACCGCTCGTCGTCGGTCATCCGCGCTTCGGTCGCGCGGGCCCGCTCGTCAGGTGAGCCCGGATCGCCGGCACCGGTGGTGCCCGCCGGGTTCTGCGAGGTCGATTGGGACTTCATCGCGCCCTGAGAGTCACGGGATGCATCGGCAAGACCAGATGCGGCCATCATCATCGGAACGATGACGATGGCGGCCAGCCGTTGTCGTCGAGGCGTTCGAGCCATCTGTGATCCTCCTGCCTCTGATCACGGTCACTTGAAAAGCACCCGGGTGCGCAAATCCGATCACCACGGCTCGATCGACGCCGTGGCCGGCCGGATCGATCAGCTCGGCAGCCAGTCGCATGCCACGCACGAGCCGGTCTACTTTCATGGGGTTTTCTAATGTCGGGCGGCGTGCCGCCCGCGAGATGTCGCGGAATCAGCGACGGTTTGCCGGCCCGGAACTCGCCTCATGTAGGCCCAAAGTCCAATTGAAGGGCCGAAAGGCTCGCGGATAGCGTCTGCGCCGTGCAACGCTCGAAGGCCTTGATGGATGTGGGGGCGCTCGCGGGCGCGGCGTTGATCGCCGGATCTCGAGAATCCGGTGACGCATCGAGCCGTTCGCAGTAGCATTCGTCACCCGTATGGACCCTGAGCAGCGCGTATTCGTGGTTGACGACGACCCGAGCGTGCTGCGGGCCATCGAACGTCTGCTTCGGGCGCATGGATTCACCGTTGAGACGTTCTCGTCACCGAGGGTCTTTCTCGAGCGGATTCCGTACGAAGGCATCGCCTGTCTGCTGCTCGACATGCGCATGCCCGAGTTGAGCGGTTTCGATGTGCTGGGCGCGATCGCCACCCGGTCTCCCGACCTGCCGACGGTGTTTCTGAGCGGTACGAGCGACGTGCACACGGCGGCCACCGCCATGCGTCAGGGAGCGGTCGACTTTCTCGGAAAGCCAGTGGATGAGCGCGAGCTGATCGACGCCGTCTCACGCGGGTTTGCGAAGGCAACGGAGAACGCGCGCCGGCGCGAGGAGGAGGCGGAATACACGCGCCGGTTCTCGCGTCTCACCAGGCGGGAACGCGAAGTCTGCACGCTCGTCGCTCGCGGGCTGTTGAACAAGCAGATCGCGCACCAGCTCGGCACCAGCGAGAAGACGGTCAAGGTGCATCGCGCCCGCATGATGCAGAAGCTGGGGGTGGACTCCGTCGCCGCGCTCGTCTGGCTGTTGTCGCGGAGTCCGAAGTCGTCCGGCGAGCCTCCCGGCTGACATCAGTCATTTCAGGTAGGCCCGGCGGCCTACGTCCAAGGTCCAATTGTCGCGATGATCCCCGGTCGCTAACCTTCGCGAACGTTGAGGCGAATCTGCCGGGTTGCGAGTAGCGATGTTCTACCGGAGGCGACATGAGCCTGGAAGCGGTTTCATTCCCCACCTTCCGCGCATCACGAGGGTTGACCGAGGCGACGGCGTCGCGCTTCGTCGGCGAAGCCGATGCGTTCCGGCATCTGCGGTTTCGGCTCGAGCAGGTTGCGGCGACCAGCGCCACGGTCCTTCTCCTCGGCGAAACGGGTTCGGGGAAGGGGCTGGCCGCGCAATACCTGCATTCGCTCAGCTCACGCCGGGCCGCCCCATTCGTCACGGTCGATTGCACGTCCCTGCCGGCGACGCTCGTCGAGAGCGAACTGTTTGGCCGCGAACGTGGCGCCTTCACGGACGCGCGGGTCGCGCAGGTGGGGCGCTTCGAGATCGCTCACGGCGGGACCATCTTTCTCGACGAAATCGGCGACCTGCCGCAGGAAGCACAGGCGAAGTTGCTGCGCATCCTCCAGTGCGGCGAGTTCGAGCGGCTCGGGTCTCCGCGTACCCTTCGAGTGGACGTGCGTGTCATCGTCGCCACGAACCGGAACCTGATCGACGAGGTGCGTGCCGGCCGGTTTCGCCGCGACCTGTACTACCGGGTGAACGTCTTTCCCATCAGGATGCCGCCGCTGCGCGAGCGCCGCAGCGACATCCCGCTGCTCGCCGAGTTCCTGGTCCACCAACTGGCGAAGAAGCATCAACGCAGGATCGACGCGATCCCGCGCGCCGTGCTCGACACCTTGATGGCCCATGAGTGGCCGGGCAACGTTCGCGAGCTGGAGAACGTACTCGAGCGCGCCGTCATCACCTCACCCGATTCCACGCTGTGTCTGCTGGAACCGCCGAATGCGGAGACGATCGACGTGGCGCCGGGCGCGGCCACCACCAGGCTCGTCGACGTCGAGCGCGCCCACATCCTCGGCGTCCTTCGTGCCGTGGCCTGGAGGATCGAAGGTCCGCGGGGGGCCGCGGCCGCTCTGGGCCTGAAACCGAGCACACTCCGAAGCCGCATGCGGAAGCTGGGGCTCGCGCGGTCGTCGCAATCCGGGATCGCCCACACCTCAAGGGTCGCGTGAGCCCCGGGTCTGGCGGCGACCGGCACGTGACCGGCGCCGGCGCCGCGTAAACCGTGCTCACTGCAGTCCACGGCCCCTGCCGCCGCGACGCCGCCGACGCTCGCGCCGGCCGGCCGGCCGTAGGCCCAAAGTCCAATAGCGAGAGGGGACGCGGCATTGGTAGGGTTGCCCGCAATCCCCGTGTTTGTGACCGGTGTGGAGGCCAGATGGCAGCCCGAGTCCTCGAGCGATATCGGCCCATAGACGGCTTGCCATTGCCCGCCGCGTACGTGGATGCGCAGGGCGTCATTCTCGCCGAGAACGAGTCCTTTCGCGCCCTTCACCGCATTCCGGCGTCGGGCGAGGACGGTACGCTGGCGATGCTCTTCGTCGATGGCGATCGCGACACGATCCGCGACCTGGTGGCGGGGCGGCAAGGCTACCGGCACGCGTTCAACCGGCTGACGATGAGCGGTTCCCACGAGTCCATGGTCGCCGAATTCACGCCGATCAGCCGGGAGAATGGACCGGCCTTCTGGCAGGTCCTGCTGCACCCTTCGGACGATCGCTCTGATTCCGCTCCGGAACTGGGGCCGCGCGTCGCGGTGCCCGCCGGGATCGTCCACGATCTTCGAGCCCCCGTGCAGGTCGTCCTCGGGTGGGCATCGCTCCTGCGCCGCAAACTCGACGACCCGGAATCCGTCGAGCATGCGCTCAAAACGATCGAGCGGAACGCCGGGCAGTTGATCGGCCTGCTCGAGGCCCTCCTGGACCAGACGAAGTTGGGCTGGACGCCGCTCCGGCGACGGCACGTCGACCTCGTTGATCTGGTCACCTCGGAGGTGCGGTCGATCCAGCCGATGGCGGACGAGAGGGGCGTCCATCTGTCGGTGGCCCTCGATACGCCGGCGCTCGAGGTCGACGGTGACGAGGTGCAACTGCGCCGTGTCGTGCTGAACCTGCTGGTCAACGCCGTGAAGTTCACGCCGCCTCAGGGCCGGATCGACTGCCGGCTGTGGCGCACCGACGGACGGGCGGGGCTGGCGATCACCGACAACGGTCCGGGTATGACTCCCGAACTCCTCACTCGCGTGTTCGATCCGTACGTCCAGGGGCCCGACCAGCGCCTGCAGGCGGACGCCGGTCTCGGGCTGGGCTTGACCATCGTGCGTCATCTCGTGGAACTGCACGGCGGAACGGTCACCGCGTCGAGTGCAGGGCCCGGCCGGGGCGCGACCTTCACCGTCCTTCTGCCGGCTCTTCCCTCGATCGCTCCGGCGGCAGAGGCGCGACAGCCCGCCCCCCGGCCGCACGCGGATGCGTCGCCGGCGGGACCTTCGGGCGGACCGTATGAATCCGAAACGGATTCCCGGCGCTACGCCGGTCCTTCGGACTGGCGCGACGGGCACAACCGCGAACATGATCTTTGATGGTCAACGTGCAGGCGCGTGTCTTGCTTCCCGCGGTGGGGATGGCCGAACCGAAGCCCGCCACACCGCAACCCGAGCCGAATCCGAATCCGGTGCCGTCGCCCGAACCGACGCCCGATCCGCCCCCAACGGCGCCTGACGCCCCGTTGCCGTCGCCCCCGGTGCCGCAACCGCCGGGGCCGGTTGCGGCCGCGAGAAACGCCGAACTATGAACGCCGAACTCTGAACTCCGAACCATGAAAAACTGACGTTCGACGTTCGGCGTTCGTAGTTCGGCGTTTTGGTTTTCAGAACTCGAATCGTGCTCCCAGCCGGACCTGCCGCGGCGTCTGGATCTGCGCCGGGTTGCCGCCGAGCACGCTCGTCGACGGGAACCCGAAGTTCGGGTTCGCCGCGCCGAACGTGGTTTCGGTCCAGTTGTCGTAGTCGAGCACCGTCTGCGAGTTGAACAGGTTGAAGATGTCGGCCAGCAGCACGATCCGCTGACGGCCGGCCAGCGGGATGCGGTAGTCGACGTGTGCACTGACGTCGGTCAGAAACGGCGTGCGTTCCTTGAAGCCGTCGATCGTCTGGATCCCGCAGCCGCGCGGGCACTCCGGGATCTCGCCGCCGTTCTGGTAGTTGATGTTCGGGTTCGCGGCGAGCGGCGTCAGCGGCTTGCCGGACGACAGTTGCAGCCCGAGGCTCGTGTTCAGGCCGAACGGGAACGAGTAGTTGCCGTAAACCTTGAACTGGTGGGTGCGGTCGAGCGGCAGCGGTCCTTCACCCAGCTTGCCGAGGAAGCGAATGTCGCCCCGGAAGCCGAACTGGGGGACGCCGATCGCGGTGTAGCTCGGATCGTTCGTCGGGAAGTCGAAGAGCGACGTGATGCCCGGATCCGACTGGCCGTTGTCGTCACGATACGCTCCTTCGAACGTGCCGTGGAGGCGGGACCAGCGATAGGACGCCTGAACGCCCCAGCGGTTGGCGAACCGCCGGTCCATGGTGAGTTCGACGGCGTCGTAACGGTGGATCGGTTTCTCGAAAGCGGCGCCGAAATCGCCGGCCGTCGGCGTATCCTCGTCTACGTTCGTCAGCGTGTAATCCACCGACTCCGCGCCTTCGATGCCGAGGTTGGCCGCCACGATCGGGAACGGCGTCACGTCTTCGAGCACGCGCGCGATGTTGCGATGCACGTAGCGAATGCCGACCCTGGTGCCGGTCCAGATCTCGTACTCCGCGCCCGCGATCGCTTCGTGCAGATAGCTGGCCTTCGCGTCGGGATCGATCAGGTCCGCACCCGCTCCGGCGATCGAGAAGTGGGTCGTCGTGCCTCCGGCCAGCACCCCGTCCGGGATCGGCTGGGTCAAGCCTGCGTCGAAGTAGTCGGCGCCGATTCCGGCGTCGGACGACAGCGCACGCGCGGCGAGATCGTTTGGCACGCGTGAGTAGAAGATCCCGTAGTTGCCGAAGATCTTCCACCGGCCCAGGCCCGTCGGATCCCAGGTGACGCCGATTCTCGGCGCCCAGTTGTTATCCAGCTTGAACGAGTCCACGAGCGTGCCCTGGAGATCCTGCTGCTCGTAACGCAGCCCCGGCAGCACCGTGAGCCGGTCGTTCACGCGCCACTGGTCCTGGACGAAGAAGCTCACATACAACTGCTGCGTCTTGCGCGATGTGTTGAGGTTCGCCCGGGTGACGCGGAAGATGCGGCCGAACGTCTCGTCGGCGAGGATCTGGATGCTCGCACCGGTGGCGGTCTGCGTGCCGTTCACCAGCGTGATCGTCGGACCAGTACGGTTGTTGACCTGGTCGTAGTTGACGTCCTCGACGAGCACGCCGTACCGCACCTGGTGACGGTTGATCGTGTGGGTCGCCTTTGCCGCGTACTGGAAGTTCTCGCTGCGATTGCCCTGCTCGAACAGGCCGATGCCGCCGGAGATCACGTTGGGCACGACCGTCGTGTCGGTGACGTTCCATTCGTTCACGGAGGGAATCTCCACGATCCGGTTCAGCGCGCGCCCGAACGATGCTTCCACCAGGAAGCTCGGACTGAGCACCGCGTCGTAGCGGACGGTCTGGTTGTGCCCGCCATACTTATCCAGCTCGCTGAACCCCGATGCCGTCGTCCGCAGCAAGGCAGTCGTGCGCTGCGGTCCCAGGTCGCCATGCGCCGGATCGCCGAAGAACGAGGCGTCGAGGCGATGCCCCGACGAGATCTGCCAGGTAGCCTTCGCGGCGTAGGAGGTGATCTGCCGCTCGCGGTCGACTTCGCCGAGACTCCGCAGCGGGAAGTCTTCGGGTGCGATGAACGTCCGCCGCTCCCATTGCGGGTCGACGGCCGCGAACGCGAACAGGCGGTCCCGCAGTACGGGGAATCCGATCTCGGCGCCGGTATCCGCAAGTTGCGTCGCGGTGCTGTTGACGGTGCCGTTGGGCGTTTCGACTTGCGTGAAGTTCGACTCGAGCGCTTCCGGCCTGACATAGCCGAACAGCGTGCCGCGCAGGGTGTTCGTCCCGCTCTTGGTCACGACATTGACCACGCCGCCGGTGGCCTGCCCGAACTCCGCTTCGAACCCGCCGGTCTTCACCTGTACCTCCTGCATGAAGTCGAACGGCGTCCCGTTGCCGAGCGACCCGAAGACGATCGAGTACGACCCCAGTGCGCCGTAGCCCTGGTTCGTGATGTTGACCCCATCGACGACATACTGGTTTTCGAGGCCGCTGGCGCCCGAAATCGACGGGTTCGCTTCACCGACGGTTCCGCCGGTGCTCACGCCCGGCGCGACGTAGAGGGTGTCGCTGAACCGGCGCCCGACCGGCAGACGGGCGAGCAACTCGCTGTCGATGTTCGTCCCGATGGTCGTCGTCGTCCGATCGATGACCGGGCTTCCACTGACCTCGATGGTCTCGGTGAGGCCGCCGACGTCGAGGCGAAGATTGAGATCGACCGTCTGGCCCAGCCTCAACACGACGTCCCTGCGCTCGAGCGGTTTGAACCCGGACATCTCGGTTCGCACGGTATAAGTGCCGGGGAGGAGGAACGGCACATTGAATCGGCCGTTGGTGTCGGTCACAGCCGTTTTCGTGCCCTGCGGTCCGGTGACGGTAATGGTCGCGCCCGGTATCGCGAGACCTTGCGTATCGACGACCTGTCCGGTGATGGTGCCCGTGGTTTCCTGGGCGAGGAGTGGTGGGGTGAGGTACGTGACGAGCAGCAACACGACCAGCACCCACGGGGGCCTGTACCAATGATTCATTGACTACCTCCGAAGATCGGTCCACCGGCGAGCCTGCCGGGGACGTAACGAAGGCAACAATTCCGATACCAACGAGGAATGGCCGCTATGCTCGATTGTGCCGGTCAGCGCGGGTGGCCGATTCATCGCGCTGTTGCTCGTGATACACCTCGTTGGATTCAGGGACGAGGGGATTGACGGGAAACTCCGAACTATGAACTCCGAACGATGAACTCCGAATAAATGAACTCCGAACGACGAAACATGAACTCAGGAACAAGTGCGCACTCTCTTCTGGCTGACCTCTACCGCCACCAGGCCTGGGCGGATGGTCGTGAAACTCCGAACGATGAACTCCGAACTATGAAGTCGAACGGTGAAACTCCGAATCATGAACTCCGCACTATGAACTGGCACGGCCTGATACCGTGCGGGCATGCCAGGGTCGCGTGCATCGTTCGTTCTTAGTTCGTAGTTCGCCGTTCGTAGTTCGGAGTTTCACTTGTGCAGCACGTCTTCTCTGCCCGACCGGATCTCCATCCAATGCGCTGCCGTGTCGAGCAGCTCGAGGTCCGGCTCCGTGACCGGCGTCGTTTCGCCACGCAGCTGCGCGTCGAGCAGACGCTGTTGTGATTCCAGCTCTCGCGCGAGCGGTTCGTAGATTGCGCGGTTGCCGTTCTCGTCCGGATAATCCCACAGGCCGTTGTGACAGTGCCGGTCGTCTTCCCAGCCGGGGTGATTGACGACGGGGTAGAGGCAGATTCCGTGCATCGGGAGTCCCTCGTGAATCGCACGGCGTACTTCCTGCCCCACGTATCGAAGCCACGCAGGGCGCGCTTCGTCCTCGATTCCGGTTTCCGCAACGAAGAGCGGACGGCGGTAGCGCTCGTGGACCTCGCCGAGCATCTGCCACACGGGACGGTACCGTGGATGCGACGGCTCGATCATCGTGCCGTGCCCGCCCGGGTAGATCCACTGATTGTGGACGTAGTAGTTGATCCCGATGATGCCGAGGTACTCGTCGCGTCCGCCAAGTTCCGGCTGCGTCCGCCCGGCCACCATGTCGAGCGCCGCATACTGCGCCTGACGATGCGCTTCCGCGGGGGCCGCGTCCTCGGGGCGATCCGGATGCGCCACGACGTTGATCATCGGTTCGGTGTGGACGATGCGGATCTCAGGATTGACCGCCCACATCGCGTCGATGGAAGCGATCGCCGCTCGCACGAGCTGCACCTTCAGTTCGTCGCCGCGGCCGGTCGCGAACGGATTGAAGATCCCGACGTCCCCGCCCGCCCACGCGAAGAACGAAATCTCGTTCACCGGGACCACCCACGGCGGACCGTCGGTTTCCCGCGTGCCCAGTTCGGCGAAGGCGGCCGAGAAATCCGCGAAGCGGCGGACGAACTCCTCGCTGAAAATGTCGAGGCCATCAGGCCAGCCGTAGTGCAGGACGTCCCAGATGACCTGGACGCCGACTTCCCGGGCAGCCGCCAGCATCGGTTGCACGCTGCTGAAATCGTAGACGCCAGGCGTGCGCTCGATGAGGTGCCAGCGGAGCCCGTCCCGCACGGTCCGCATCCCCACGGCTGCGCAGCGCGCATAGTCCTGTCGCGCAAACCTGTCGTGCGAAGTCGAGGCGATGAGGTCGAGGCGGCGGCCGGAACGGAGACGGTGGGTCGAACACTCGAACCCACCCATGAAGAAGCTGCGAAACGGAGAAGCGCTCATCAGTTGAATCCCGCTTCCCCGCTCGCAATCTTCACGCCCAACGTGTAGGGTGCCCTACAGCGACTTCAGGTACTCGACGAGATCCGCCTTCTGGCGTGGGTTCAGGTTCAGGTCGAAGAGCTTGTTGTAGTGTTCCACGACCGCTTCCAGCGTTGGTGCACTACCGTCGTGGAAGTACGGCGCATGCTGGAAGAGCCCGCGCAGCGGTGTCGTTCGGTACTGCTTCGTTGCCGACCTGGCCGCATAGGCTGGATCCATGCCGGTTTCGGACGGATCGTGCAGCACCGGTCTATCGCCGTTCGGTCCGCGCCGCACGTCCGTGAACGTGGGACCGGTGTGGCACGTGCTGCAGCGGGCCTCTTCGCGGAACACCTTGCGGCCACGCCGTGCAGCCTCGGGATCGAAGCTTCCTGCCGGCGGCGCGGGCGTTTTCAGACTGAGCTGATACTGGAGCAGCGCCTTCAACTTCGGCGTCACGAGATCGGGACTCTGATTGATGAACACGCCGATTCGGGGATCGTTGAACGTGCCCTGTCCGCCCATCTGGCCCACCCCGACATAGCTGTTCCAGTAGGAGATCGGACCGTCGGCAGTGAACGTTTCGAACTCGACACCCCGGAGCCCGTAGATCGGCGGAATCACGATCGGCAGCGATGGCGTGTTCAGCGGCACGATGTTCATGCCGTCGAAGTAATGGTGGCGCGGGTCGTACTTGCCGGGTCCCCATTCGCTGAACTCGGCTCTGGTTGCCTCGTCCAGTACCGGCGACAGCGCGACGATGGCGCCGACGTTGAGGTCGGTGTTGGCCCATCCATCGAGCCGCTTGCCGATGCCGGGCGCGAACGAATCGTCCACCGACGAATGGCACAGCGCGCAGGTTACGCCGACCTTCGTCAGTTGCCCCGCGTCGTTCACGGTCCCCATCACACCGACGACGGCGTTCAGTTTCAGCAGTTCGACCGTCACGGCCGGGCTCGTCAGATCGACCTGCTGCGCTTTCAACGCGGCGATCACCTCCGGGGGCAGCGCGTCGACGTCCACCTTGAGGCCCACGCTCAGCGCGGTCGCCGGGCTCACCCTCTTGGGGATGACCTCGTGCATCTGCAGCACGTCGGTCCAGAGCTGCTCATCGCCGAAGGTGTCGAAGCGGAAGATCCTCTGGCCATCGTTCGGACCTGCCTGGTGCTCGGTCTGCGGGGGCACCTGATCGACGATCTCCCGCGGCGTGCCCGCGTTCTGGCTGAGACCGAACGCCATCGCGAGGCCGTAAAGCGTTGCCGCGACACCGATGACTCGCATGTGAATCCTCCTCGTCCGTTCGATCGTTGTTGATCGACGGTTCACACGATCTGAGTGGTGAAGAGGAGGAAGGTGACAGCGGGATCCGCTGTCACCTGGGAGTGATGGCGAACTGCTCGATGCGTTGGAGGACGTTGGCGACGACGCGGTCGCAGCGAGGACGATAGAAGCGGAACGCTTCAGGGGCGGTGGCGCCCGTGCGTTCCAGCAGACGCCGCCGCAGCGTGGCCCGTCCGCGTGAGAGGCGGGTCTTGACGACGTCCTCGGAGACGCCGAGACACTGGGCGACTTCGGCAGTGTTCATCCCTTCGACCTCGCGCAGCACGAACACCTCGCGCATGCCGTCGGGAAGGGTGTCGATCGCCCATTCGAGCAGTCCGCGCAGCTCGTGGCTGAAGGTCTGGTGCTCCGGGTTCACGGAGGGGGCGTAGCTCATGAACGGCTCCACGTTCGAACGCTCATCGTCGAAGACTTCGTACCGGCCGCGATGGCGGACGCGCGCCAGTGCTTCGTTGATGGCAATCCTCGTCAGCCACGTGGAGAACTGTGCCAGCCCGTTGAACTGACGCAGGTGCGTGAACGCGTTCACGTAGGCCTGCTGCATGACGTCTTCCGCCTCGGACTCGTCGCGCACGATCGACCGGGCCGCCCGGTAGACCCGCTCGTTGTAGCGGCGCATCAGCAGTTCGAAGACGGCGGTGTTCCCGCCGAGGACCTGCTGAATGAGCGCGGTGTCGGTTTGCTCGCCGCCGTCGACCGCGACGGCCGAACTCGAGACTGGAGTCATGGTCACCCCTCCTCAGTATAGGAGTCCGCGACGGCGAAAAGGTGACATCCGGTCCAGGTGTCACGTTCAGGCGATCCGGTTCTCCATAGCCATAGGAGGCAAAATTCAATGGACAAACGACTGGATACGCCCTGGACGCTCCTGCGGTACGGCATCGGCCTGACCGCGACGCTGGCCGGGCTGGACAAGTTCTTCAACCTGCTCGCCGACTGGGGTTCGTATGTCAGCCCGGTGGCCGCGCAGCTGCTGCCGTTCTCGACCGGAACCTTCATGGGGATCGTCGGCGTGATCGAACTCGCCGTGGGCGTGGCGATCCTGGCGGGGCTGACCCGTCTCGGCGCCTATGTTGCGAGCGGCTGGCTCATCGCCGTGGCGTTGAATCTCGTGCTCGCCGGTTTCTATGACGTCGCCGTGCGCGACGTGGTCATGGCGTTTGCGGCGTTCACGCTGGCGCGGCTTGCCGAGCTGCGGCAGGAGGAACCGGCACACCGCTACACCACTATCGCGGATCACAGCGGCGGCCACGTGACGGCATGAGCTCCGAAGGCCGCGATTTCGGCACCCCGGGCAAGCCGCATGCAGATACCATCGGGTGAATCGCCGCAGGTTGCTCGTGACCGGTCGAGCAGCCTCGACGTGTCGCCAACCCGCATGGTATGTCGTGGCCGGGATGGGCATTCTTCGCCTGATCGTTGTCGCCGTGACGGTGTGTGCGACGGCGTGTGCGGCGCCGTTTCAACGCGTGTCCCCGCCCGTGCCCGGGCCCGCGACCGAGGCGCCGAGCCGGCCCGCGGGGCGCGTCACCGGGCGGCCGACCGTCGGTGTGGCATTCGGTGGAGGCAGTGCGCGAGGCATCGCGCACGTCGGCGTGATCCGCTGGCTGGAGGAACACCGCATTCCCATCGACGTCGCCGCCGGAACGAGCATGGGCGGGCTCGTCGGCGGCGCCTTCGCCAGTGGCATGGATGCGAGAGAACTCGAGCAGTTCATCGGTTCCCTGGACTGGGACCAGCTCTTCGGCGCCTCCTCCTTCGCGTACAAGAACATCCGCCGCAAGGCCGATGCACGCGCCTACCCGACCCGGCTCGAATTCGGGCTGAAGGGAGGGCTCGTGCCCCCAACGGCCCTGAACAACGGCGAGTACGTAGAACTGCTGCTCGGCCGCATTGCGGCGCCCTACTACGACATCGCAACCTTCGATCAGCTGCCGACGCCGTTTCGTACGGTAGCGGTCGATCTCCTCTCGGCCCGGCCGGTCGTGATGCAAAGCGGCTCGCTGGCCGATGCCATGCGGGCCACGATGTCGCTCCCGCTGGTGTTTCCGCCCGTGGAAATGAACGGACAGATCCTCATCGACGGCGGCACGATGAACAACGTCCCCGCCGACATCGTCAAGGGCATGGGCGCGGATCGCGTGATTGCCGTGAACGTCGGCGACCTCTCGGACAGGGAAGGCGTCAGCTACACCATGTTCGGAGTGGCGGGCAACACGCTGGACGCGATGATGCGCGCCTCGACCCGACGCGCGCTGTCGGCCGCGGACGTCACCATCAATGTTCCGCTCGAGGACTACGGATCCCTCGACTGGCGGCGCGCGGATGCCTTGATGGAGGAGGGCTACCGCGCCGCCGAGGCCATGCGCGACCGGCTGTTGCCGCTCGCCGTCAGCGAGGCTGAATTCAAGGCGTGGCGCGCCGCGCGTCAGGCGCGCCGGCGCGCCGCGCTGCCGGCCCCGGCGTTCGTGCAGCTCGATGGTTTCGTCCCAGACGACGAGAGACGGTTGAAGGTGCTGCTCGCGAGACACGTCGGCCAGCCGGTGGATGTGCCGGCCGTGGAGCAGGACATCGCGATCGTTGCGGGGCTGGACCGCTATCAGACCGTCACGTGGGCCTTGATGAACGATCCCACGCGTGGAATCGGACTGCGCGTGCGCGGCCGCGTCAAATCGTTTGCCCCGCCGTTCATGATGCTGGGGGTCAACCTCGAGAACACCACGTCGAGCGACTTCCGCATCACCGCAACGGCACGCTATCTCACGTTCGACACGGTGGGATCCGGTTCGGAGCTGCGGGTCGACGGCACGATCGGTTCGGATCCGGGTCTCGGAGCCGAACTCTACCGGCCGATCGGCCCGACGCCGCTCTTCATTGCTCCCTATGCGGCGGTCGCGAAAGTGACGTTCAACCTCATCGAGGATGACGCGGTGATCGCGCGGTACGACCAGACGGTGACGCGCGCCGGCCTGAACATCGGCGTCAACATCGGCGCGCGGAGCGATATTCGGGCGGGTGCGTATGTGGGCCGCTCGTCGGCATCGATCGAGGTTGGAGATCCGGGGTTTCCCGAGCTGCGCGGAAAGGAAACCGGCGCGGAACTCGCGTGGCGTTTGGACACGCAGGACAGGCCGGTGGTGCCGTCCACCGGCCTGCTGGCGCAGGTACGCCTGTCGCACATCCTCGATAGCCCCGACATCGCCGTCGGTGACCAGAGGTTCCCGTACGATGCCGACGTGACCCAGCTGGCCGCCACGGCCAGCCAGTTCTGGAGTGCGGGTCCGGCCGCTCGCGTGTTCGTGTCAGCCGGGATCGGGACCTCATTCGATTCACGGCCGTTGCCCACGAATCAGTTCTCCCTTGGCGCCCCGCTCAGGCTCGGCGCCTACGACGCCGGCGAACTGCGCGGCCCGCACTATTACGTCCTGACCGGCGGGTACCTTCGGCGCGTGGGCCGGCTGCCGGACTTCATGGGTGGCCCCGTCTTCGCCGGTGTATGGCTCGAGAACGGCGATGCCTTCGAGGAGTGGACGGGAGCCGGGTGGCGGACCAACGGCGGCGCCGGCGTCGTCATGGACACGCTGATCGGCCCCGTCATTCTTGCCGGATCGTGGAGCTTCGACGGGCGCTGGCGCACCTACCTGGCGGTCGGACGGACGTTCCGCTGAAGTGTCGGCCCGCAGTCACCGCGGGCCGAGGACCCAGTACACGCGCCGACGGGTTTTTGGCACGAAGGCCACGAAGAACACAAAGGTCACTAGAAAACACAAAAATTTCTGGTTGTGTTCTCTCTTCGTGTCCCTGGGGTTCTTCGGGTCCTTCGTGCCCCCAGCCGTCGGCCTCGTGTCAGCTTTCAGTGAACACCCTTCAATCAATCACCCCATCCACGAACCAGGGTGAGATGCGGCTCAGGCCTTGCCGTGCTGCCGTTCGATCTCGGCGCGGAGCCGTTCCTCCTGCTTCTGCAGCTCGGGCGTGAACTCCGCCCCGAAATCCTCGGCTGCGAAGATGGGCCGGATCTCGAGCACGCCTTCCTCATTCGGCATGGGATTCGGACAGCGGAGCGCCCATTCGACCGCCTCCTCCATCGATTTCACTTTCCAGATCCAGTAGCCGGCGATGAGTTCCTTGGTCTCGGCAAAGGGTCCGTCGACGACCGTGGGGGCGGCGCCAGAAAACTTGATCCGTTTGCCCTTCGAGCTGGGGTGCAGGCCTTCGCCCGCGACCATGATGCCGGCCTTGACGAGTTCCTCGTTGTACTTGCCCATCTCGCTCAGCATCTGCTCGCTCGGCATCACGCCCGCTTCGCTGTTCTTCGTCGCCTTCACGATCACCATCACTCTCATGTCGATGTCCTTTCTGGAATCTCTTCGCAGCTAGGTCGATCGGGACAACCCGAAATCGACATGCGGCTCGATCTTTCACCGGTCTGGCAGCCAGCCTGACCGCTCGAGCTCAGGCCGCCCCGTGTTTCCGCGGTGTTTCCTCTGCGTCCCGTGTTTCCCCTGTGTTTCTGCTGTGGCCGGTTTCCTCTGTGGCCTGCTTCCCTCGTGGCCCGTGTTTCCCCTGTGTTTCTGCTGTGGCCTGCTTCTCCTGCAGCCCGTGTTTCTTCTGTGTTTCTTCTGTGGCCTGTGTCTCTTCTGCGGCCGGCCACAGGAGCGACGCCCCCGTGGCCGTGCCCAGCACGAGCGCGATCACCAGGAGCGACACCGCGATCGGGATCTCGTAGATGTCGGCCAGCAGCATCTTCACGCCGACAAACACCAGCACCACCGACAATCCGGTCTGCAGATGGTGGAACCGGTGGATGACGCCGGCGAGCAGGAAGTACAGCGCTCTCAGACCGAGGATCGCGAACACGTTCGAGCTGTAGACGATGAACGGCTCGTCGGTGACCGCGAAGATCGCCGGGATCGAATCGACCGCGAAGATCAGGTCGGTCGTCTCGACGAACGCGAGGACGACGAAGAGCGGCGTGGCGACGAGACGAAGGTGTTCGCCCACCCTCTCGCGCACGAAGAACTTCTGGCCGTGGTAGACGGCGGTCACCGGCATCAGCCGGCGGACGAGACGGATCACCGGATTCGCCTCTGGAACGAACCCCGGTTCCTTGTGCAGCGCCATGCGCACCCCGGTGAACACGAGGAACGCGCCGAAGACGTAGATGACCCAGTGGAAGTGATGGATCAGATAGACGCCGGCCCCGATCATCGCGCCGCGCATCAGCAGCGCACCGAGGATTCCCCAGAACAGCACGCGGTGCTGATAGCGCGCCGGCACGCGGAAATAGCCGAAGATCAGGACGAAGACGAAGATGTTGTCGACGGAAAGCGCCTTCTCGATCAGGTAGCCGGCGAAGTATTCGAGCCCCGCATCTCGTCCGAGAACGGTGTAGACCCCGATCCCGAATGCGACGCCGAGCGCGATCCACATCGCGCTCCAGAACGCGGCCTCCCGCGTGCGGACGACGTGCGCTTCTCGATGAAAAACGAAGAGGTCGATGGCGAGCATCGCCAGGACGAACGCATTGAATGCCACCCAGACCCACAGTTGGTCCATTCAGGTCCCCACAAAAGGAAAAAGGCGAAACCTCGCACAGGCTGTCGCCCCAGGTGCGAAGGTCTCGCCTTTTCCCGTGTGGGAACCGGACCGAACCGTGCGCGGTGCCCGCGCAGTCTTGACGATTCGGCCGCGCGGCCTCGTGCCGCGTAGCTACTCCCCTTCAAGAAATCTCACAATTCTACCGCATTTGTACTTGACCGACCAACTTGAAGGGCTGAGTTATGCGATGCCTCCGCCGCCCTGGTGCCGGACGACCGGATCGTCACCTGGGTTCTCGAGATGGCGAACGGGCGCTGAACAGGGAACGGGAGCGCCCAGTCTGTCATCATTAGGTACGTCGTTTCGATTAGTCTAAGAAGACACCATGAAATTTCGTCGCGGGACCGTTCGGCGTGTTGCCGCCATCTGGCTGATGGTCCAGATGGCGTGGCTCACGGCCCTCATCCCGCGGGACTGCTGCGCGGCGCATCAACCGATGGTCAGCCAGGAAGCCGGCTGCCATTCCACGGGGCCGGCGGCGCAGTGCCCCATGCGTTCCGCCGACGGGATCCCGTGCCCCATGCACAGCGCCCCGGTGAGTCACGACGCCCACGGGCATGAGGCGACAGGGGATCACCATGCTTCAGGCGATACGCCGGCCAGGTGTGTCCTGCGCGGCTCGTGCGCCGGTCCGATGGCGGCGCTGCTCGTCCTTCTCGCAAATCACGGCGTCCTGCCGGAATTCACGACGGCGGTGCCCGACGTCGCCGTCCGTCCGATCGTGATGGCCGCTGTCGACAGGACAGCCGGCCACTTCGTCCCGCCCGATCCTCCGCCTCCGCGCGCGTAGACCTCAGCGCTCGAGCATTCAAAGCACACGGTGCTTCCAGGGAGTCGTCCGGCCGGCCTGGTCGCCACGACCCCGATTTTCGCGGAGGTCTATTCTTGAAACTGCCAGGGGTTCTCGTCTTTCTCTTAGCGGTCAGTGGCGGAGCGCCATCCGCACTGGCCCAGCAATCCATCGATCTCGCCAGCATCAGCGGGCGGGTGACCGATCCGTCGGGCGCGGTCGTCCCGGGCGCCCAGGTCGTCGCGCGACATGGTCAGACCAACGTCTCGAGTACGGCGATCACAGACGATGAGGGACGGTTCCGATTTCCGTATCTGCGGGTCGGTCCGTACGAACTCACGATCAGCCTCGACGGCTTCGAGGACGCGCGCCGGGAGCTGACGCTGACGGCCGGGGCCGCGTTCGAGCTGCCGGTGGCGCTCGCGGTCGCGAAGGTGGACGCGGACGTGACGGTCGTGTCGGAAGCGACCGTGCTCGAAGCGGCGCGAAGCCAGATCGCGACGACGGTTCCGGCGTCCGAAGTCCGTACGATTCCGCTGAACGGCCGGAATTTTCTCGACCTCGCGCTGCTCGTTCCCGGCGTGTCGCCGACGAACGTGTCGAGCACGCAGCTGTTTCCCGAGACATCCGCGGTTCCGGGGATCACGTTGTCAGTCGGCAGCCAGCGCAACCTCTCGAACAACTTCATCGTCGACGGCTTGTCGGCAAACGATGACGCCGCGGGATTGAGCGGGATCACGTACAGCGTCGATGCGATCGATCAGCTGCAGGTGATCACGTCGGGCGGACAGGCGGAACTCGGCCGCGCCCTCGGCGGGTACGTCAACATCGTCACCACGAGCGGCACGAATGTGCCGCGCGGGACGGCTTACACCTACGTCAGGGACGATCGCCTCAACAGCGAGAATCCGCTGCGTCGCGAGACGCTGCCGATGGACCAGGTGCAGTTCGGCGGGAGCCTCGGCGGGCCGATCGTGGCGAACCAGACGTTCTACTTCGTCAATGCGGAGCGGCGGCAGCTCGATCAGACCGGTCTGACGACGATCGCGCCAGCCGATGTGCATGCGATCAACGCCCGGCTCGCGGAAGTCGGGTACGCTGGCGTTCCGGTGGCGACCGGCCTGTACCCGAACCCCGTTCGCACGACGAACCTGTTCGGAAAGCTCGATCACCAGGTGAGCGGCCGTCAGCAGGTGAGCCTGCGCTACACGCTGTACGGCGCCAACGCGGAGAACTCGCGCGGTGCAGGCGGGCTCAACGCGCCGAGCGCGTCCTCCGGGCTCGACAACCTCGATCAGTCGGTCGGCGTGAGCAGCACGTTCATCCTGTCGCCGAGGACGGTGCTCGAGACGCGCGCGCAATGGTCGCGCGGCGACCTTCGCGCTCCCGCGAGCGACCCGATCGGCCCGGCCGTCAGCATTGCGGGCGTCGCCGTGTTCGGCACCAGTTCCAGCAGCCCCACCGGGCGGCTTAACACCACGTATCAGGTGGTCAACAACCTTTCCCATCATGCCGGGGCGCACGCGGTGAAGGTCGGCCTCGACGTGCTCTACAACGCGGACCGGATCACGTTCCCGCGCGCGCGGCGCGGGACCTACAGCTTCTCGTCTCTCGAAAACTTCCTGGCGGGTGTCTACAACAACAGTGGGTTCTCGCAGACCTTCGGGGCGACGGACGTCTCGCAGTCGAATCCGAACGTCGGGCTCTATGCCCAGGACGAATGGAAACTCGGGTCGGATGTGACGCTCAATCTCGGACTCCGGTACGACCTGCAGTTCCTCGAGACGATCGATACCGACACGAACAATGTCTCCCCGCGTGCGGGCGTCGTGTGGGCGCCATTCGGATCGGATCGCGTGCTGGTCCGCGCCGGAGCAGGTGTCTACTACGATCGCGTGCCGCTCCGGGCGCTCGCCAACGCGTTGCTCTCCGCCGGCAATACGACGGACCCGGGGCAGCTGCGCCAGATCAGTGTGACCTTTTCGCCGGCGGAGACGGGCGCGCCTGCCTTCCCCGCTACGCTGGCGGACGCCGTGGCCTCGACGCTGGTCAACTTCACCACCATGGACCGCAACATCCAGAATGCGTCCTCACGGCAGGCGAGCGTCGAGATCGAAGGGGATGCCGGTCATGGCGCGATCCTCGGGATCGGATATCAATATCTGCGCGGTGTCGATCTGCTGATGTCGATCAATCAGAATGTGCCGTCGTGTGTGCCGTCGGGCGCGAACAACGGGTGCCGTCCGAATCCCTCGTATGCGAACAACTACCAGTACTCGGCCGCAGGTGAATCGACCTATCACGGCCTGCACGTGTCGTTGACGCAGCGTCCATCGTCGTGGGGGCAGTACCGGATCTCGTATACGTTGTCGAAGTCGATGAACAACGTCGGCGAGTTCTTCTTCAGCTCGCCGATCGATCCGTTCGATCTCTCGAAGGACTGGGGCCGCTCCGACAACGACCAGCGGCATCGTCTTGCGATCAGCGGCGCGATCCACACACCGGCGGAGCCCGCCTCCACGTTCATCGAGCGGCTGACCCACGGCTTCGAGGTGAGCGCCCTTCTGCAGGCGTACTCCGCTCCGCCCTTCAACATCACGTCGGGTGTGACGACCCTTCAGGGCACCGCCGGACGGCCCGTCGTCGATGGCGCGTTCATCGAACGCAACGCCGGCGTCGGCAGCCGCTATCTGAATCTGAGTGTCAGGGTGAGCCGGGCGTTTCGTCTGACCGATCGAGCGCGGTTCGAACTGCTGGCGGAAGGGTTCAACCTGACGAACCACCAGAACGTGCTGACGCGAAACACCAACTTCGGGTCCGGCGCATACCCGTCGAACCCGTCACCGGCGTTCGGTCGCGTGACGGCGGTCGGCGAACCGCGCTCGTTCCAGTTGGGCGCGCGGGTGCGATTTTGAAGGAGACAGCTGAGATGCGTGTGGCTACACGGAAGTGGATCGGTGCGTACGCCTTCGCGGCGTTGCTGATCGGCACGGCTTGCGGAGGTTCCCGAGGATCCTTCACCCCGATGGCCCTCGACATCGATGGACGGGCGGATGCGACCCCGTCGATCGCGGCATCGGGACGCTTCGTTGCGGTCGCATGGGGCGCCCGTGTCGACAGTCGGACGGACGTCTTCGTTGCCGTGAGCCGTGACAGCGGCGCCACGTTCGGCGCGCCCGTCCAGGTCAACGCCGCCGACGGGGAGGCCCGGCTCGGTGGCGAGTTCCCTCCGCGCGTGGTGCTGATGCCGCACGACCGGGCTGAACCTGAGATCGTGGTGTTGTGGACCGCTCGCGCCGGCCACGTCGATATCAAAGCGGCGAGGTCGAGCGACGGCGGACGAACCTTCGGCACGCCGGCCGTGCTGCAGACCGCGGGAACCGCCGGTGACCGCGGCTGGCCAGCGCTTGCCGTCGACTCCGTGGAAGGCGGGATTCACGCGGTCTGGCTCGATCATCGCGGCCTCGCGGCTGCGACGGGATCGACCGCCCATGCGCACGGCGATCAGGCAACCGACAACGATGGCGTGGCCATGGCCCAGAAGTCCGGCCTGTATTACGCCTCGTTGAGGGACGGATCACCCTCTTCCGAGCAGGAGGTCACGAGCGGCGTGTGCTACTGCTGCAAGACGGCGCTCGCGGCCGGTCCGGACGGTGCACTCTACGCGGCCTGGCGCCACGTCTATCCGGGGAACCTGCGCGACATCGCCTTTGCGATGTCGCCGGGGAACGGACAGCCGTTCTCACCGCCCATTCGCGTCAGCGAAGACGGATGGGAAATCAACGGGTGTCCGGACGATGGACCCGCGATGAGCGTGGATGCCGCCGGCACGGTCCACATCGTCTGGCCGACGGTGATCGAAGAGAACGGCCCGCAGGGCGCGCTCTTCTACGCCTCCAGCCGGCGCGGCGGACCGTTCACCCCGAGAGTGCGGATCCCGACGCTCGGAGGTGTGAAGCCGGCGCATCCGCAGATCGCGACCGACGACGAGGGGCGGATCCTCGTCGCGTGGGACGAGCAGGTCAGCGGACGGCGCATCGCCGCCGCCCGGCAACTGCTCATCGAGGACGGCCAAGCCCCCTCATTCGGCGAGGTCGTGCCGCTTTCCTCGAACAGCCCGGGTGTGTATCCGGTGCTCGCTTCCACCGGCGAAGGGTTCATCGCCGCCTGGACGGCGCCGCTCGATCCCTCCCGCATCGAGGTCCGCCGGCTGGAACTACCAGGCGCGCGAGCCGAGTGACGGCTATTCGGCGGTGACGAGGACGAGGACTCGGGCCGCGCGCCCGGGATCCCGTTCGAGCAGCCGGCGCATGCGCACGCTGAACACGCCTCCCTGAGCCTGCACGACGAGCCGGCGATGGATCTGCGGCGAAATCGCCTGGAGATCAGCTTCGGGCAGAACGCAATGCCGCCGGCCCGGACTCGAAAGATACGAGATGAGTTCCTCCCGGCCGGTGAGCTGCCGCACGCGCCGGCGCGCGTAGAACACCAGGCCGGGAGCGCCGTAGTTGCCCGCGACCGCCAGCGGTTCGGTGTTCGACACATGCTGGCGGATCGCTGCCGCAAGATCGGGCACGGGTTGAAAGCGGCGCAGCTCGTGGGGCGCCACGTAGAGGCACAGCGTGCCGTAGGCGAGCGCGAGCGTGATCGCGAGCGCGGCGAAAGTCGGCAGCGGCCGCGATCCGGCAAGCGGTGATGCGAGCCACGCGACGAGCACGGCGCCGGTGCCGAACAGAACCGGCAGCACGTACGAGCCATCCAGCGGCGGCAGCTCGAAGGCGCGGTCGAGCAGCAGCCACAGCAGCGCGCCGCACGCGGCAAGCGCGACGGCGGACGCGAGTGCAGGCACGCGCCAGAGGACCGGCCGGACGCGGCCTTCAATTGCGGCGTTCGCGAAGAGGCCGACGATCAGCGCCATCGCCGGGTAGGCCGGCAGGATGTAGTGCGGAAGCTTGTACTGCGACACCGAGAAGACGAGCAGGACGGTCGCGAACCAGATCCCCGCAAGTTGCAGCAGGCGGCGCTCCCCGGCGGGCAACGTCCGGCGTGCGCGGAGCGCCCACCAGATGGCTGGGATGACGAAGAGTGACCATGGCGCGCCGTCGCCGAGCCACACGCCCCAGTAGTAGAAGAAGCCTCGATCGCGACCGGGGAAGTCGGGAGAAAGATAGCGAGCGACGACCTCGTAGCCGAGCGCGACGTCCACGAACGCGCGGCCGTGCATGACCACCATCGCGGCGAACCACGGCACGCTGATGGCAGCCGCGATGGCGAGGCCCGACAGCGGCCGTGTGCGACGCAGGCCCGCGATCCCGCCATCGAGATACGCCCACACCGACCACACGATCGGAGCGAGGAGGCCGACGGGGCCCTTGAGCAGGATTCCAATCCCGACGAACAGCCAGGCCGTCGACGTCCAGCCGGAGCCGCCCTTGCCGTTCAGCGCGCGGATCATCGCCCACAGCGCGAGAGTCACGGCGGCGGCAACGGGGACGTCGGTCAGTCCCTGTCGCGCGTACAAAACGAAGCGAAACGTCGTGGCGAGCGTGATCGCGGCCAGCAATCCGGCCCGGGGCGAGACCAGTTCGCGCGCGATCGCATACGAAGCAAGGACGGCGAGCAAAGCGGCGATCGCGGACGGCAGACGTGCGGCTGTTTCCGTCGCACCGAGAGCTGCGAAGAAGGGAAGCTGCAGCCAGTACAGCAGCACCGGCTTCTCGAATCGCGGACGGTCGTTGAACCACGGCGTCAGGTAGTCGCCCCGTTCGAGCATCTGCCGCGTGGCTTCCGCAAACCGCGGCTCATCCGGTTCCCACAACGCCGTCGTCCCAAGTCCCGCGAAAAAGGTGATCGCGCAGATCGCGACGAGCAACAGGACATGCGATCGGGGATTCGGTGACGATCTGGTTGAGCTGGCGTGTGCGCGGTGGTCGGGGAGGATGTCGGGTTCGCTCGAGGACCGAGCCGTGATGTCGCGCATATTCGCGCGATCGGCCATGACGAGCACTCTAGCAAGGTCCGGTCCCGGGTTCGTGTCGGGAACGCGGTGATATTCTGCGAGCGAGATGACTGCGACCAGGACGAATGGCGAGCCGGCCGGCACCTACGGCATCCGTCCTCCGGGCTTTCGCCTGCCGGACGCCACACAAGTAGGGATGGTTCGCCTGCAGGTCAGCGACCTGCGACGCTCGATCGAGTACTACGAGCGCATTCTCGGGTTTCGCATCCACGACAGCACCGGGCATGCCGCCACGCTCGGTCCTCTCGGCGCCGATTCAAAGCCGCTCCTGACCCTTGAAACCAGAGGCGGGCTGAAACCTGCGCGCCGTGGTGCGCTCGGGTTGTATCACTTCGCGATCCTGCTGCCGGACCGTGCAGCACTCGGCAGCTTCGCCGCGCACCTCTCTGAACGTCGTGTGCGCGTCGGGATGGCGGACCATTTCGTCAGCGAAGCGTTCTACCTCTGGGATCCCGACGGGCTCGGGATCGAGGTCTATGCCGATCGTCCGAGAGACGCGTGGCGGGCGAAGGACCGCGAGCTGCTGATGACTACCGACCCGTTGGATGTCGGAGCGCTGGTCACCGCCTCCGAAGGCCGTCCCTGGAACGGGATGCCCGCAGGCACCACCATCGGTCACGTCCATCTGCACGTGGGGGACCTCGAGGCCGCGGATGCCTTCTATCACTCGGCGCTTGGTCTCGACAGGATGGTGTGGAGCTATCCGGGGGCGTTGTTTCTCGCCGCCGGCGGCTATCACCACCATCTCGGCACGAACATCTGGTCGTCGGAACCGCCGGCGCGGGACGATGAGGCCCGGCTCATCGAGTGGGAGTTGCTGGTCCCTTCGGCCGGCGATGCGGATGCCGCACGCCGAAGTCTGCGCGACGCGGGTTACGACGCGCAGGCCACGGACGGCATCGTCACCGTCGCGGATCCCTGGGGCACACGGCTGAGCATTCGCCCGCGCTGATCACCAGCCTGATCCGCCGTCCAACGAGCGGGAGCTGTCATGCTTCTTGCTGACGTCGCCCCGTAAGGACGCAACATCATGATCATCGGACTGATTGGCGCAGGGAACATCGGCAGCCAGATCGCGCGCCTGGCCGTCAAGCACGGGCACGACGTGGTCCTCAGTAATTCACGCGGACCCGAGACATTGAAGGACCTCGTTGCCGAGCTTGGTCCGCGTGCACGCGCCGCGACGCCGGCCGAAGCCGCCGCGGCGGGCGATCTCGTCGTCGTGACGATCCCGTTGAAGAACATCTCGCAGGTTCCGGTCGAGCCGCTCGCGGGCAAGATCGTGATCGACACGAACAACTACTATCCGCAACGCGACGGCCACATTCCGGAGCTCGACAACGAGACGACCACCACCTCGGAACTCCTCCAGAGGCATCTTCCGCAGTCGAAGGTCGTCAAGGCGTTCAATCACATCTACGCAGCCCAGATCACGACGGACGGACGGCCGCGGGGCGCGAAGGACCGGCGTGCGCTGGCGATCGCCGGCGATGATCCAGCAGCGAAGGAGACGGTTACCCGTCTGCTCGACGAGTTCGGCTTCGATGTCGTGGATATCGGTCCGCTGAAAGAAAGCTGGCGGATTCAACGGGATACGCCCGGCTATGGTCCGCGGCGGACGGCCGAGGAGTTGCGCCGCGACCTGGCGGCGGCGACGCGTCCGCCACAACGTTGATCGTGCGCCGTGACGGCGCTCAGGCGGCGAGAAGAACGAGCAGCGCGGCGACGTATCCGATCCCGAAGTAGGTGCCGAGGAGCAGTGCGCGGCCCTTCGCCGGCAGGATCCTCCAGGCGGACTGCGGGTGGACGGCGCACGCCATCCAGCGACCCAGGGCGGTTTCCAGACTCATACCGATCGCTCTAACAATCCGCGGACCACCGGCGAAATTGGCGAAAGCCACGGGAAATGCCGCCGCCGGCCCTGGATTGTCAACCTGCCGAATGCCTGTTGTTTGCCGGGAGTCAGACAATCTTCTGGATACCGGCGCCGGGCGTGCGATATACAATCCCTCCACGCAAAAACTCGCCACCATGCATCGACGATTACTGATCTCAGCGACTCTCGCCCTGGCGCTCGCCGTTCCGGCATTCAGCGCCCCGCAGGACCAGGATCCCAAGCCCCGTCCCGACCTCGTTCGCGGCCCCTACAGCAAGGCGGACGTCGAGTTCATGCAGGGGATGATTCCGCACCACGCGCAGGCGGTCGTCATGGCCCGAATGGCGAAGACGCACGGCGCGCGCGAGGACGTCCGCATCCTGTGCGAGCGGATCATGGTCGCCCAGGGGGACGAGATCACCTTCATGCGCAACTGGCTTCGCGATCGCGGCCAGATGGTTCCGCCGGCCGACGCCACGCACCACAAGCACGTGATGAACGGGGTCGAGCACGACATGCTGATGCCCGGGATGCTCACGCCAGAGGAGATGGCGGCGCTCGACAAGGCGCGCGGGCCCGAGTGGGACCGGCTCTTTCTCGCGGGGATGATCAAGCACCATGAGGGCGCCCTGAAGATGGTCGACGACCTCTTCGAGGCCTACGGCGCGCTCCAGGACGACGAGATGTTCAAGTTCGCGTCCGACATCTACGCCGACCAGACCACCGAAATCGACTTCATGCAGAAGATGCTCGACGAGATGCCGAGCGGGAAGTAACGTTGGGCGCCCCCATGCGGGGTGTGACGTAGGGCGCTCCTTTACGGGGCGCCACCACGAAAGGGAGCACAGGATGAGATGGCAGCGCTTGGGAGGGGCGGCGGTCATTGCCGCGGCGGTGGCGTGTGCAGCGACAGTCACGAACACATCGGTCGTCCAGGCCGCGGACTCGATGGCCGCGGTGCAACAACCGCCGCCGGTGCAGCAACCACCGGCACAACCGCCGGCCGGACAACAGCAGCCGGACGATGAGCCGGGCGGACGGGAGCGCACCCCACCACCGCCGCCGCCGGCATTGCCGGCGACGATGCCGGCTCCGGTGACACCGATCGTGTCGGCGACGCCGCCGTCTCCGGATCTCCGCGTCGGGCTGCGGCCCGGCTACTGGGATGCCGAGCAGGCCGCGTGGAACCTGCGCATGGTGTCGAACACGCCGGCCGACGAGCAGTTCCGCGGCGTCACGAACTCCGACCTTGCCTTCACCGGCAAATACGTCGTCCAGGGCAACTACAACGGATTCCAGGTGTTCGACATCTCGAACCCGGCGAAACCGCAGATGGTGCTCTCGTATCTGTGCCCGGCGTCCCAGAGCGACGTCTCGGTGTACAACAACCTGCTGTTCGTTTCGGGAGAGGGGCAGACCGGTCGCATCGATTGCGGCATCCAGGGTGTGCCCGAGCCGGTAAGCAAGGACCGCTTGCGCGGAATCCGAATCTTCGACATCTCCGACATCAAGAACCCGAAGTACGTCGCCAACGTTCAGACCTGCCGCGGCTCGCACACGCATACCGTGGTCACCGATCCGAACGACAAGGAGAACGTCTACATCTACATCTCGGGTTCGTCCCGGGTCCGTTCCGCCGAGGAACTGCCAGGTTGCAAGGACGGCCCGATCGACGATCCGGAAACGGCGCGCTTCCGTCTGGAAGTCATCAAGGTTCCGCTCGCGGATCCGACCAGGGCGGCGATCGTCAGCTCGCCCCGGATTTTCCAGGGTCTCGAGCCGCCGCCGCGGCGGGTCGAGCCCGGACGCGGAGGCCGCGGTCGTGGGGGCACGCCGCCTGCCGCCGGAGCGACTCCTCCGGCCGGAGCGAATCCACCGGCGACTCCGCCGGTTGCTGGCGCGACACCGCCGGGGCAGCCTCCCGCCGTAGCGGGCGCCGGCGGCGGACGCGGTCGCGGTGGACGCGCGCGGGAGAACACGGGGCCGAACCAGTGCCACGACATCACGGTCTATCCGGAGATCGGGCTTGCCGGTGGCGCGTGCGGCGGCTACGGCCTGCTGCTCGACATCACCGACGTGCCGAATCCGCAGCGGATCGACGAAGCGGCCGACATCAACATGTCGTTCTGGCATTCGGCGACGTTCAGCAACGACGGCAGCAAGATCCTGTTCTCGGATGAGTGGGGCGGCGGTTCGCAGCCGCGCTGCCGCGAGACCGACAAGTACGAGTGGGGCGCCAACGCGCTCTTCACGATCGAGAACCGGAAGATGCAGTTCAAGAGCTATTACAAGATGCCCGCGGCCCAGACGTCGCTCGAGAACTGCGTCGCGCACAACGGCTCGCTGATCCCGATCCCCGGACGCGAGGTGATGGTGCAGGGCTGGTATCAGGGGGGCATCTCGGTGTTCGACTGGACCGATGTCGCCAAGCCGGTCGAGATCGCGTACTACGATCGTGGTCCGGTGGACGCCGAGCGGCTGGTCAGCGGCGGTTCGTGGTCGGTCTACTGGTACAACGGCCTGATCATCAGCTCGGAGATCGCGCGCGGCCTCGACATCTACGAACTGATGCCGAGCGGACTGATCTCGCAGAACGAGATCGACGCCGCAAAGACCGTGCAGTTCGCGTTCCTCAACGCGCAGGAACAGCGCAAGCTGGTGTGGCCGCCGAGCTTTGCCAAGGCGCGCGCGTTCCTCGATCAGCTGGAACGCGGCAACGGCCTGGCCGCCGCGCGCATCGCCGCCGTCCGCGGCGAGTTGTCCGCAGCGGAGAAGCTCAGTGGCGCGCCACGGCAGAAGGCCCTGACGACGCTGGCCGCGCAGGTGCAGAAGGATGCGTCCGGCGCCAACGACAGCGCGAGAGTCCGTATGCTCGCCGATGCGGTGAGCGAACTCGCCCGGTAGTAGGGCGCCCCTTTACGGGGCGCCATCCCAGCCGCTTACACTAGGGCGCCCCATAAAGGGGCGCCCTACGTACGACCCGCCCAGCACCCAGCACCCCCGCACCGCGCACCGCGGACGGCGCACCGCGCACCGCGGCCTTCACGATCCGGCCAGCGTCAGCATGAACCCGGCTTCGGCGTCGATCCACTGCTCGGCGACGTCGAAGCCCGCGGCTTCCAGCATCCGCGCGACTCCGCGCGGTTCGTACTTGTAGGAACTCTCCGTCCAGATCCGTTCGCCTGCGTCCAGGGTGATGTCCAGCCTTGCGGCCGGGACGTGCACGCGCTGCGCCGCGGTCGCTTCGAGGTGCATCTCGACCCGCGATTCGGCGGCGTTCCAGACCGCGCGGTGGACGAACGCGCCGAGATCGAAGTTCGCTCCCAATTCGCGATTCATCCGGACGAGGAGGTTCCGATTGAACGCCGCGGTGACGCCCAGCGGATCGTCATAGGCGAGCAGCAGATCCGGCTCGGGCTTGACGAGGTCGGTCCCGAGCAGCAGCGCGTCGCCGGTGGAGAGATTGGTCCTGATGCTCTCGAGAAAGTTCGCCGCGGCCGGCGGATCGAAGTTGCCGATGTTGGAGCCGAGGAACACCACCAGCGCGCGCCCGCCACGCACACGGTTGGCACACGCCTCTACGAGACCGGCGGTGTAGTCGGCGGCGTGCGTGACGATCCGGACGCCGGGTAACGAGTCGAGCGTGCGGGTGGCCACGTCGAGCGCACGCGGCGAGACATCGACGAGGTGCAGATCGAGCGGCGCCTTTCGGCGCGGCGCGGCGTCGAGAAGGCGCTTCATCTTCTGGCCGCTTCCGGGACCCAGCTCGATGACCGTCGACAGCGGCTCCAGCAGACCGAGCAGACTCGCGCGGTGCTCGACCAGCAACTGCGATTCCGCCCGGGTGATGTGATACCAGGGCAGTTCGCAGATGGCTTCGAAGAGGGCGGATCCGAGCGGATCGTAGAAATAGCGGGACGGAATCTGCCGCGGCGTCCGGCTCAAGCCCTCGCGGACGTCGGCCGCGAACCGTGCACTCGACTCCGTCTCGACTCGCGGCACCGACGTGTCCGTTCCATGCATCATCAAGCGTTCGACGCCACACAACGGAACGTCGCGTACACATACGGATAATGCGCACGGAACCAGTTGCGGAACGTCGGGCGGATCATCTCGCGCGCCGTCGCCGGCGATGCGCCTTTCATCACGAGGTGATCGCCGTCGAAGAAGTCGGCCGAGTATTCGGGATAGGACGGAATGGGCTTGAAGCCCGGGAACGCAGCAAACGGCGTCTCCGTCCATTCCCATCCATTGCCGACGAGATCGTCCACGCCCCACGCGCTCTGCCCGGCGCCGTGGCTGCCCGCTGGTTCCGGATCCCAGCTCGAGAAGTCGAACACCCCGCGTGACGCGGACGGCTCCTCGTCTCCCCACGGGAAGGGTCGCTCCGGGCCGTCAGGTGTCCCGTAGGCGGCGCGCTGGAACTCGGCTTCGGTGGGAAGGCGCATCCCGCGCCACCGCGCGAACGCGGCCGCTTCGGCGAAGCTGACGTAAACCGGCCACGCCATCGGCAGCGGAATCGACTCGAACATCCCGCGCCAGTACCACTGGCCGTCGTGACGCTCCCAGAAGAGCGGGTGCCGAAGGCCTTCCCGCGTGATCCACGCGAAGTCGCCGGGCCGCCACCACCGTTGATCGGCGTAGCCGCCCGCCTCGACGAACGCCATGAACGCCTCGTTCGTGACGTCGTGGCGATCGATCGAAAATCCCGAGACGTCTGCCGTGAGGGCGGGGGTCTCGTTGTCCCACGCAAACGGGATCGTTCCCCGGTCGACGCCGAGCGTGACTCTCCCGGGCGGAATCTCGATCGATTCCTGCGACGGAACGCGCCCGGCAATCCTGGCGGCATATCCGGCGGGACGGGCTTTCTGTGAGAACGGCAGGCGATGCCACATGTAGAGCAGCGTCTCCTGGTGCATCGCTTCGTGCTCCAGGATGGCGAAGGCCGCCTCGGCACCGTCGAGCAACGGATGGCCCGGCCGTTCGAGATCCGCGTCCGACAGCGCCTGCAGGACTCGGCGATCGGCTTCCTCTGCAAACGCCTGCACCTCGTCCCGCGCGGGCCAGTCGTCGCGTGCGGCACGCGACGCATCATCCGCGGATGGATCGATCCCGCGTGCGAACAGCCGCTCGAGCCGCTCGTCGATGCCCGGCTCTCCAAGCGCCTTCTTGACGAGCGTATTGAAGCTGAACGCGGGGAGGTGTCCTTCGTAGAACACGATCGGATGACGCAGCGCGATCGGCCGGCTGTAGTACGCCTCTGGCGTGAGCAGATCGAACAGCGCCTTCGAACGGGCGCGATTGCGCTTGTACCACTCGAGGAAGACTTCCCGATCGAGCGACGACCGGACGGTGCTGGTGAATGTCGCCATTTTGCGATTCTTTCACGAATCAGCTTCGAACGGTCCAGAGCTTCCGGACGAGTACGCGGCCAAAGTCGACCGCGCCGCGCGGGATATTCATGGGCTGGTCGCTGCCGGTTGGAATGCGACGTGCACTCACAGAGCCACGCTCGAGGAGGCACAGATGCCTGTTGGTCCATTGCTGTTGGCGGTTTCGCGAAGCTGGTGGATGCTCGTCCTGCGTGGGGTCCTGGCCATTCTGTTTGCGATCTGTGCATTCATCTGGCCCGGGCTGACACTGGGAGTGCTCGTCCTGCTCTGGGGAGCCTTCGCCGTGGTGGACGGGGTGGTGGCGATCGCATCCGGGATCTCGGCTCGCTGGTGGACCCTCGCCGGCTT
>DASWVN010000267.1:0-8807 GCA_036401215.1 Vicinamibacterales bacterium
CGCGCGAGCAGCGGCGCGTGGTACTGCGACGCTTCCGGCAGCACGATGTGCAGGTACACATCGGGCGTCATCTCGGCGTTGGGGATCTCGACCTCGCGGATCGTATGGCCGGCCGCCGTCAGCCGTGCGCGGACCTGCGCGAACGCGGCTCGGACGTCGGCATCGACCCGCTGAAGGAGATAGCCCGACGGCACTCCGAACGTCAGCCGTCCAGGCTGTCCGATCGTCGGGACCGGCGAGCCCAGCATCGCCTCGAACATGAGCCGCGCGTCGGCCACGGTTCGCGTCATGGGACCCACGTGGTCGCAGCTGGTGCTGAGCGGCACGACCGCCTCGCACGACAGCTCCCCGTAGGTGGCCTTCAAGCCCACGGTGCCGCAGGCGGCCGACGGGATCCGGATCGATCCGCCGGTGTCGGTGCCGATCGAGCCGTAACACATGCCTTCGACGAGCGCGACGGCGGCGCCGGAGCTGGATCCGCCCGCGGAGCGTGACGTATCGAAGGGATTCCGCACGGGGCCGAACGCGGTTTCATCGGTCGTCGTTCCGAAGGCGAACTCGTGAAGGTTCGTCTTGCCGATGATGATCGCGCCGGCGTCCCGAAGCCTGGCGACGATCGGCGCATCCTGCTCGGGATTCAGCGGCGGCACCGCGGATCCGGACGTCGTCGGCGTACCCGCGACGTCGACGAGGTCCTTGACCGAGACGGGGATGCCGTGCAGCGGACCGCGGTAGCGGCCCTGCGCGATTTCCGTTGCCGCGCGCTCGGCGTCAGCCAGCGCCGACTCGCGCATCACCGTGATGAACGCGTTCAGCTCCCGTCGTCCATCGATGCGGGTGAGGCAGCCGCGGACGAGATCGACGGGAGAGACTTCGCCGCGCGCGATGCGCGGCGCAAGCTCGGAGATGCTGCGCAGGTCCGGTGCCGGCAGCGTCATCGCGCGCCCTCGCGCGTTTTCTCGTCCGCTTCCCGCAGGCGCCGCGTCGAGAGCGCCAGCGATTCGAGCAGCGGTTTCAACTGTGGGAGGTTTCGAGCCTCGGCGTCCGCGATCGCGGCGCGCAGCCAGTCTTCGACGTTCATCAGAAGTTCAGTGTCCTGGTAGAAACTGAGATGGATCAAGGGTAACGTACGAGTGTGAGCGATCGCATCCTGGCGGCGGTGATGGCCGCCCCGCGTCAACCAGTCGAAATCAGAGAGTTTGCCGTCCCCGATCTTCCGCCGGGCGCCGCCCTGCTGCGCACCGAACGTTCGGAAGTGTGCGGCACCGACGTCCATCTGTGGCACGGACGCCTGAGCGGCGTGCCGTATCCGATCATTCCCGGACACGTGTCGGCGGGAACGCTTCAGGCGATCCGGGGACCGCTGAAGGGGCTCGATGGCCACGCCCTGCGCGAAGGGGATCGCGTGGCGTTCTTCGACGTCCATCGCACCTGCGGACGCTGCCGCGCGTGTGTCGTCCATCGAACGCCGACGCGCTGCGTTGAACGCCGTGTGTACGGCATCACCGATTCGGCAAACGACGGTCTGTTCGGCGGCTGGTCGCAGGCAATCTACCTCGAGCCCGGCGTCGGGATCGCACGGCTGCCGGACGCCGTCACGTTCGACGACTACATCGGCGGCGGCTGCGGACTGCTGACCGCGGTGCACATCCTCGAGCGCGCGAGCTTTCGGCCAGGAGACACGGTGCTCGTCCAGGGGACGGGCGCGGTCGGTCTGAGTGCGATTGCGCTGGCCCGCTTGAACGGCGCCTCGACGATCGTCGCGATCGGCGCCCCGTCGGACCGGCTGCGTCTCGCGCAGCGCATGGGCGCCGATCATGTCTTCGATGTCACGGCGTCGTCACGCGAGGAACGCCTCGAACGGGTCCGCGCCCTCACCCACGGCGAAGGAGTCGACGTCGTGATGGAGGCGGCCGGCGCGGCGGCCGCGATCGAAGAAGGCCTGGATCTCGCGCGCGACGGCGGCCGGTACGTGATCGCCGGCCATTACACCGACGTGGGCGACAGCACCATCAACGCGCATCGCCAGATCAATCGCAAGCACCTCGAGATCCGCGGCTGCTGGGGGAGCGAGCCGGGACACTTTCTCCGGGCCCTCGCCTTTCTCGAGCGATATGCCGCGTCCGTCCCCTGGCGCGAGATCGGCGGACGCACCTATCCGCTCACCGGCCTCAACACCGCCCTGCAGGACGCAGAAAGCATGCGCATCACCAAGGCGCTTGTCGATCCCTGGATGGCGGCATGAGGCGAACCAAGATCGTCGCGACGGTGGGGCCCGCCAGCGAATCGCCTGAAGGGATCGCATCGCTGATCGAGAGCGGTGTCGACGTCTTCCGCCTCAACTTCTCCCACAGCACCCACGAGAAGCACGCGGAAGTCTATCGGCGCGTACGCGAGGCGGCCGACCGAGCCGGACGCAACGTCGCGATCATGCAGGACCTCAGCGGGCCGAAGATCCGGACCACCCAGCTCGAAGGCGGGAAAGCGCTCGTGCTGCGCGACGGCACGGAGCTGAGGATCCGCGGCGGCGAGGATCCCGGACGCGAAGGGCTCGTCTACACCCCTTACGCGGAACTGGTGCGCTCGGCCCGCGCGGGAGACCGCCTCCTGCTCGACGATGGACGGATCGAGTTGAAGGTCCTGGAGAGTACGCGGGACGAACTGCGCACGCTGGTGGTCAACGGCGGAACGCTCGGCGCCAACAAGGGCATCAGCGCCCCCGGGGTGGCGCTGCCGTCGTCGGCCATCACCGAGAAGGACGCCGACGATCTCAGGTTCGGCCTCTCGCTCGGCGTCGACTACGTTGCGCTCAGTTTCGTACAGACGGCCCAGGACCTCCGTCGCGCGCAGCAGATCATGACCAGTGCGGGCCAGCTCCTGCCGATCGTCGCCAAGATCGAGCGTCCGACCGCGGTGCAGAATCTGAGCGAGATCCTGGAACTCTCGCAGGGGGTCATGGTCGCGCGCGGCGATCTCGGGCTCGAGATGCCGCTCGAGCAGGTGCCGCGCGTGCAGAAGGAGATCATCCGGCGCGCGCGCGCGGCCGGCCGTCCGGTGATCGTCGCGACGCAGGTGCTCGAGTCGATGCGCTTCGAGCCGCGTCCGACCAGGGCCGAAGTGAGCGACGCCGCCCACGCCGTCGGCGAGGGGACGGACGCGATCATGCTCTCGGGCGAAACCGCCATCGGCGCCAGGCCGGCGCAGACGGTGGCGACGCTGGCGAGGATCATCCTCGAAGCGGAGCGGACGCCGTCCGACAGCGTCGAACTGGAGGCGGATCCGATCGGCAGCATGCACGGACGCGCGTTGTGCGAAGCGGCCGTGACGCTGGCGACCACCGGCCGCGCCGACGCCATCATCGCGGTGACCCGCGAGGGAAAGACGGCTCGTCTGCTGTCGGCGTTGAGACCCGCCACGCGTGTGATCGCGGCGACCGGGAATCCAACCGTCGCACGGACGCTCGCGCTGTATCGCGGCATCACGCCCGTGGTGACGCCGGTGCGCGAACTCGAGGCGCTCGAGGCGCTCCTCATCGAGCGCCGCCTCATCTCTGCCGGCGCAGTCGCCGTGTTCATTAGCGTCAATCCCGACATGCGGAGAGCCGACGCGAACTTCCTGAACGTACAGAGAGTAGGCTGAGACAAAAAGGGGACACTCACCTTTTCGCTAAGTCGTTGATTTTTAAGGCCTGACCATGGAACACGATCGTCCCGTTGCCGACGAATCCTGGGACGAGCACTACCGCGACGAGCGGGACGCCGCGTTCCTCTACCGTGCGCTCGCGGCCGTTGACGAGGCACGCCGGCCGCTCTTCGAGAAGCTCGCCGCGGTCGAGGATCGTCACGCGCAGCGCTGGGAGGAGCTGTTCCGTCAGGCCGGGCGTCCGCTGCCGCCGTACAAGACCGCGCTGCGTACCCGGACGCTCGCCTGGATGGCACGAACGTTCGGGTCGTCGGCCGTGCTTCCACTCATGCTCGCCGAGGAGGGACGCGAAGTTCAGGCTTACCTCGGCATGGCGCGGCAGTCCGCGCATCGCTCGACACACCAGGCGGCGGTCGACATAGCCGCCGAGTCGGCGGTTCACGCGCGCGAACTGTCGCAGGCCATGGGGCGCGAAGGCGAGCCGTGGCACGCCGGCGGCGCCGGCGGAATGCTCCGCAGCATCGTCTACGGCTTCAACGACGGGCTGACCGCGAACTTCGGCCTCGTCGCCGGCGTCGTCGGGGCCGACGTCGCACCGCACATCATCATCATCACGGGCGTGGCTGGAGCGCTGGCCGACGCCCTCTCGATGGGATCGAGCGGCTATCTTGCGGCGAAGAGCGAAGCCGAAGTGCAGGCGCACCAGATCGAGATGGAGCGCAACGAGATGCGGCTCATGCCGGACCTCGAAGAAGAGGAACTGGCGCTGATCTACGAGGCGAAGGGGTTACCGGCGGACCGCGCCCGCGAAACCGCCAGCGCCATGATGAAGGACCCGGCGCAGGCGCTCAATGCGATGGTCCGCGAGGAACTCAACATCCATCCTGCGGAGCTGGAACCGCTGAAAGACGGGATCGTGACCGGGACGGCGACGGCGATTGGCGCGTTCATCCCGATCGCGCCGTTCCTCGTGATGGATCACGGGGCGGCGGTGTGGGTGTCGCTGGCGATCAGCATGCTCGCGCACTTCGCGATCGGCGCCGCCCGCAGCCTCTTCACCGGCCGCGGCGTGTGGGCCAGCGGCCGCGACATGTTCATCGTGGGCTTCGGCGTCGCCGCGATCGGCTATCTGATCGGAGAACTGATCACGCGCTAACTCCCAACTTCCAAATTCCAAACTCCAAACTCCAAACTCCAAACGCCAAACGCCAAACGCCAAACGCCAAACGCGCCCGCATTCGCACGTTTTGGAGTTTGAAGTTTGTAGTTTGGAGTTGTCAGGGCTTCTTCCGCAGAGTCTGCACGTAGGTCACCACCATCCAGATCTGCTGCTCGTTCATCTCGTCCTTGAACGCGGGCATCTTGGGACTGCTGCGGCCGTTGGACACCTTATAGAAGACCACGCCATCGGGGTTGCGTTCGGCGCGCTTCGGGTTGGTCAGGTCCATGTCTTCGGCGGCGTCCGGATCCGCGTCGGGTCCGTCGCCGAGACCGCCGGGGCCGTGGCAGCGCTGGCATTTCTGTTTGAAAATGGCCCGTCCGGCGGCGAGGGTCTTTTCGTCCGGGGTGAGCGGGTTCTGCTTCGTCTCGGCATCAGGTCCGAGCGTCCAGCCGCGGGCCTGCGGCCCGTCCGGGGAGAGTTCGACGCCAGCCATGCCCGCGCCGAGGAGCACGACGACGGCGGCTGCGCTCAGGAGATGGGTTCGCATCCGCAGGATGATACAGTTTTTCGAGGTGCAACCGATCAGATGAACCAGCCGCTCGCCTATCATGACCTCGAGTTTCTCGACAGCGCCGAAGCCCGTCCGATCCGGATCCTTGCCGAGTATCTGGAACCCCTGAAGCGGTTCCGAACCGAGAACATCCAGGACACCGTCGTGTTCTTCGGGTCCGCCCGCACGTTGAGCCGCGAGGGGGCCGAACGGGAGATGGTCAGGCTCGGCACCGACGAAGCCAAAAAGGCCGCCGATTACGAGGCGGCGCTGAAGCGCGGGAAGAAAGCGCTCGAGTGGTCGAGGTACTACGAGGATGCGCGCAGACTCGCGCACATGCTGACCACGTGGAGCCTGTCACTGGAAGAACCGCGCCGGCGGTTCGTGGTGTGTTCGGGCGGCGGGCCGGGGATCATGGAAGCCGCAAACCGCGGCGCCAGCGAAGCCGGAGGCAAGACGGTCGGCCTGAACATCCGGCTGCCGTTCGAGCAGGGGCCGAACCCCTACATCACCGACGGGCTGCACTTCGAGTTCCACTACTTCTTCATGCGGAAGTTCTGGTTCGCCTACCTGGCCAAGGCGCTCGTCGTCTTCCCGGGCGGGTTCGGCACGCTCGACGAGATGTTCGAGATCCTCACGCTCTCGCAGACACGCAAGCTGTCGAAGAAGCTGAGCGTCATCCTGTACGGCACGGACTACTGGGACCAGATCCTGAATCTCGATCCGATGCTCGAATGGGGCGCGATCAGCAAGGACGACCTCAACCTGTTGACGCGTGTCGACACACCAGAGGCGGCGTTCGAGAAGCTGCAGGAGCACCTGCTCACGCACCATATCGTTCCGGCCACGGCGCAGGAGGCCACGGCCCCCGGCATTGCAAAGACACGAAGCTGAAGTGGATATCACAGAGCGCGAGCGCCTGATCGGCGTCTACCGGGATGGCTACCGTGCCGTCGCCGAGGCCCTGCACGGCGCCAGCGAGGAAGAACTCGCGGCGAAGCCGTCGCCGGGCAAGTGGTCCGCGCGCCAGATCGTCCATCATCTCGCCGACAGCGAGATGACCGCGGCGATCCGGCTGCGGCTGCTGCTGGCGTTCGACCGCCCCACGATCCACGGCTACGATCAGGACGTGTTTGCCCGGAAGCTGCACTACGACCGGCCGCACGAGGCGTCGCTGGAGGCGTTCCGTTACGCTCGGGAAACGACGGCGCAGATCCTCGATCGACTCTCGGAGCAGGATTGGCTGCGTGAAGGCACGCACACCGAAGTGGGCCCCTTCGGCGTCACGCAGTGGCTCGAAACGTACGCCACACACGCGCACGCTCACGCGCGCCAGATCGTTGAAGCGATCGGGATCGCAAGAGCGCGCTAAGGGACTCGTTGCCGGTTCCGCGAGTCCGCGGCGCTAGTAAAGCAGGAAAGGTTCTCGCAGTCGGCGGAACTGGTCCTCGTCCGCCCTCCATCCATCGATCAGCGACCGAACACTGCCGTCGGCCACGGCACGCCTCAACGCATCGGATCCGTAGAGGATGTCGATCGGCATCTTCTCGTGCTCGTACTCGTACGGCGGCTCGCGCCATTCGAAGCGCGAGGGTTCCTGGCGGTGGAACTCGTCGATCAGTTCGACCGCCGCGCGGACCGGCCTGAACGCGTCGCGGTCCAGCACGTGTAACTGGACGCCGCCGCACGTCTGTTTCGCGTGCTTCTGAAACGTCGGCTCGAAGAAGACGGGCCGGAAGTGCACGCCCTCGAGGCCGCGCGCGTTCATCGCCTCCGCCAGCCGCTCACCGTCGATCCACGGCGCGCCGATCAATTCGAACGGACGCGTCGTCCCGCGTCCTTCGGAGAGCTTCGTCCCTTCGAACAGTACGGCACCCGGATAAACGATCGCCGTGTCGAGCGTCGGCATGTTGGGAGAGGGCATCACCCACGGGAGCGACGTGTCATCGTAGAACATCCCGCGCGTCCAGCCGTCCATGGTGACGACGTGGAGGTCGGCGCCGATGCCGAAGTGCTCGTTGAACAGGCGCGCCAGCTCGCCGACCGTCATCCCGTGGCGCATCGGCATCGGGAACTGTCCGACGAAGGAGGCGTAGTGCTCGTCGAGCAGGTTGCCTTCGACGTGGATGCCGTCGATCGGGTTGGGACGGTCGCACACGATCACCTTCACGCCGTGACGCGCGGCGGCGCGCAGGCAGTTCGCCACCGTGTAGATGAAGGTGTAGACGCGCGTGCCGACGTCCTGGATGTCGACGACGAGCGCGTCGAGCCCTTTCAGCATTTCGGCCGAGGGTTCGCGGACTTCGCTGTAGAGCGAGAACACCGGAATCTGCCGCCGCGCATCGCGTCCGTGCGGCGTCTCGATCATGTTGTCCTGGAGATCGGCCCGGAATCCGTGCTGCGGTCCGAAGATCGCCGCGAGCGTCACACCCGGATCCTCGAAGAGGAGGTCCGCAGAATGACGGAACCTGCGGTCGATCGAGGCGGGGTTGCAGAGCAGTCCGACCGCGCGTCCTTCGATCAGCCGCCGCTCGGTCGTGAGGAGGTTGTCGATGCCGAGGGTGACGGTCGTGGTGCGCTGCGGTGCGTGCGCGGTCATCCCGCGATTATAGACGGCGGCGTTCGTTCGCTCTTCAGCTGCTGCGCGAGGAACGCGCACACGACGGCGTCGCCGAACGTGTTGAAGCGGAAGTGCGCGGCGGGCGCCCCGTCGGCGCGGACGAAGTAGACGTCACGTTCCGCACGGCCGACCTCGCGGACCATGTGCCACGCGGTTGCCGAGGTGCGGCCGGCGCCGACGAACACGGCGCGCGAGCCTGTGAGCAGTACGCGTCCTGAGGCCTGTGACTGGTCGGAAGCGAGCGACGCCGGCGCGCTGAAATGGCAGGTGTCGGCGCCGATCACGCGGTGATGGGTCTCGACGGTGGGCAAGCCGCCGGTTGCGGCATCGGCCTGCACCGAGCGCAGTTGATCGAGCGCGTCGAGCATCTCCTGCTCGAGTTCGACGTCCGGTTCGATCGCGGCCAGCTCCGCGAGCCGGGTACGCAGCCGTTCGTCCCCGCTCCCGGTTCCCTCGATCGCGGCCGCCCACTCCACGCGCCACTGCCCGAGCGCGCCGTTCCTTTCAGATCCTCTCGACTTGAACCACCCGAACAGATTCATGGGGATAGCTCGATTATCCCAAACGTTCCAGGGGCCAAACTCCAAACTCCAAACTCCAAATTCCAAACTCCAAATTCCAAACTTCAAACTTTCAGCCCCGAGCCCCGAGTCGCGAGTGCGCCCACCGCACCGCGGACCCGGCCCCCGGCCCCCAGACCCCGCACCCCGCACCCCGCACCCCGGACCCCGCACCCCGGACCGCGGACCGCGGACCGCGGACCGCGGACCGCGCACCCCGACCGCGCACCCCGTCTTGCCACCCTGAAGAGCTTAGAGTAAACTCCCGCAGCC
>DASWVN010000268.1:0-57239 GCA_036401215.1 Vicinamibacterales bacterium
TCGTTCCCACTCGGCAATCGAGAAATGCGGCGTGCCCAGGCAGACGGCCGTCAACGGCGTGCCGTTCGGCGCCGTCGAGAGGCGCGCGAGCGTGTCCGCGATGTCCTCAGGACGGACCTCGATTATGGTCTCCGGCTCCCCACCGCCGAACGCATCCCTCAAGGTCGGTGCTTCGGGCGTGATCTCGACCGCATGAAAGAGCGCGACGGATCCGGACGAAGCGGCCGCTGCTCCGAGCGCCTTCAGCAGGTCCTCGGACGGCGGCGCCGGAAGCCCCTCGATGACCGGCACGCGGTCCCCTGCCTCGGACCCGATCAGCAGGCCGATGCCGACATAGAGCGAATCGCTCGCTTGGAGCGAGGATGGGAATCCCGTGAGCCGGAACAGGACCTGACCCCGGCGTGGACCATCGAGGTGCAGCCCCCAGGCCGGCGCGCGGCCGGTCATCGCGCAGCAGAGATCGATGAAGTCGCCGTAGCGGTTCGTCCGCGCGCCGATCACCGAGTTCGCGAACACGATCGCGTTGGACTCTCCCCAGGCGATCTGCTGCCCGAACGCCGGACGGAACTTCGTCTGGTACGGCGCACAGGTGAACGACGGGATGCAGCCCAGTTCCTCGTGCGCGCGCATCAAACGGCGCGCGGGTGCCTGTTCGGGGTTCGACAGCCGAATCAGCTCCGGATGGATCAGATCGATGGCGCCGACATTCAGGGTCGTGGGCACGCGTACGCGTCCGCCGCCCGCCACCAGACGTTCGACGAAGTCGAGATTCACCTGTCCGTGGTAAAGACACCCGTCGATGTGCGCGCCCGAGACGTCGAGAAGAGCCGGAGCCCCCAGAGATTCCGCAAACGCGACGAGCAAACGCATCGCGAACGCGACGGCGTCGCCATGCTCGCCACCGAGCATTGAACGGTCGTTCTCAGTAAGGCGGGGAGGGGACATCATCGCCAGCCGTCCAAGATTCGCGATTCGCTATGACTCGAGCTTCGCCCACTCTTGGGCTGCGTGCCTTTGATGAAGTCGAGGACGACCGAGGGGACGGTCGCACGCCCACGGTCGAAGCTGTCGCGGGACACGGCGATGTATCCATGCTCCGGCAAATGGTGCTCGATGACGGTTTCGAACGCGGCCCCGGAGTAGCGAGGCTCGCTCGTCACGGCTCGTCCTTCCTCCCCGGCGATCCGCGCTTCTTCCCGATGCGCTTCACCTCAGCCTCGAAGTCGCTCTCGAACTCACGGTCCTGCCTGATACGGAACTCCGAGTACTGCCCTTCGGCGAGACGGTCCGCGACTTCCTTCGAGACCCTGCCGGCGTTCGTGAGCACCTCGTATTCGTTGAACTTCAGGAAGGCGTCGAGCTTCTGCACCCAGTCGGCCATCTTCATCGGGATCTCGCGCGCGGCCTGGTTCTCCGCGTAGTCGAGGTACATCGAAACGATGCGTTCGAGCTCCTTGATTTCGTCCTCAATAAGATAGTTCTTGGCGACCGTGACGTCGCTCTTCAGGATCTTACCTTTGGGCGCGTTCTTCCAGGTCGTGAGCCCCATCGACGGCTTGGAGGCATCGGCGCGGTCGACGATGATCTCTGCGGCAGTCCTGCCCGTGACCGCCCAGTGCAGCTTGTTCTGCACCGTCTTGAAAAACGTCTTCGTCGTTTCGGCGTGCGGGTCGTAGTCGATGCTGCACTGCTCGTAGATGTCGGTGATCTTCAGGTAGAAGCGCCGCTCGCTTGCGCGGATCTCGCGGATGCGCTCGAGCAGCTCGTCGAAGTAGTCCTTCCCGAAGCGCCTGTTCAGTTTGAGACGCTCGTCGTCGAGTACGAAGCCCTTGACGATGAACTCTCGCAGGGTACGCGTGGCCCAGATTCGGAACTGGGTGGCCTGCCTGCTGTTGACGCGGTAGCCGACCGAAATGATCGCGTCGAGGTTGTAGAACTCGATCTCGCGGCGGACGTCACGGGATCCTTCCCTTTGAACTCTTAGAATTTTTCGAAGAGTTGCCTCGCGCGTCAGCTCCCCGGCTGCGTAGATCTCCTTGAGGTGGTAGCTGATGGTCGGCAGCTCGACGTCGAAGAGCTCAGCGATCCGCTTCTGGTCGAGCCAAAAGGTCTCCGACTCGTAGAGCACCTCGACGCGTACGGTGTCGTCCGTGGTGCGGTAGAGGATCAGCTCGCCTTCCATCGCGGTTTGGTCGGTCATGCCCCTGCCACCACGTCGAGCTGACAAGACGCCAGGAGGCCGTCGCAGCGGCGAAGCACGGTCAGGGGCAGCAACATGTGCTCATACCGCAGAGGGGACCCGGCAGCTCGGAGATGCTCCAGATCAGGTTTACAAAATAGGTGTGATCGGCCATCAGAACGGCAGCCGGTATCCCGACCCTGCGAGTTGATCCCTCGTGTCCGAGCAATTCTATAGTGGACCACGCAACAGACGAGCGGCCAGAGAGCCCTTCTCAGGCCCGTGTATCGAGACGCGTCAGCGCGACACTCGCGACGCCCGGGTGATCGGGACCGGTGGCGTCAACACCTGCTTCTCGACAGGCTGCTGCTGGATCTTGCGGACGACATCCAGGCCGGCGACGACGCGTCCGAACGCCGCCGCTCCCTGAGCGTCCTCGAATCGCCGGCCGCCGAAGTCGAGCGACGGCTGATCGTCGAGGCAGATGAAAAAGTCGGACCGCGCGGAGTCGGCCGACGGCGTGCGCGCCATCGAGACGGTCCCCACGACGTGCCGGAGTCCGGTCACCGACGTGCGTTCCAGCGGGATCGCGGGGAACCCCTCCCTCCGGCGTGCGGGGTTGATCCCCGCCTGCACGATCTGCATCATCGGCTTGTCCGGCGGATCGGGTGTGTAATTGTCGGCCCGCGTCGCGCGGTGGAAGCGGCCGCCGTCGTAGAAGCCGCCGTCCACGTACTTCAGGAAGTTGGCGGCCGTGACCGGCGCGCGCTTCGTGTCGATGGCCAGATCGATCACGCCCAGCGGCGTCTCCAGCCGCACGAGCACCTCGCCGGCCTGCAGTTCCGGCTGTTGTTGCGCGGCAATCGACGCCGTGACGGTTACGAACAGGCAGAGCGCGAGGCGAAGCAAGCGATGCATCAGCGGATTGTAGCCGCGCTCCGCGTGCTCATGCGAACATGGCGGAATGAGTGCGCCGATCCCGCCATGGGAGCCCCTGTCAGAGCCCGTTCTCTCTAATCAGCGCGGCACCTACGACCGCATGCGCGCCAGGTGTCCGGTCGCGGAGTCGCCTCGTGGCGTCACGCTGTTCAGACATGCCGACGTGGTCGCCGCCGCCAACGATCCCGGGACCTTCTCCTCGGCCGCATCGGCGTACCGCATGGTGCCGAACTCGCTCGATCCGCCCGAGCACACCGCCTTTCGCGCGATCATCGATCCGTTCTTCGCGCCCGATCGCATGGCCGCGCTCAAGCCCCGTGTCCGCCGAATCGCCCGGGAGATCGTGAATGCGCTGCCGCGCGGCGCAACCGTGGACGTGGTCACCGGCATCGGTTATCCCTTCGCGGTGCGGGCCCAGACCGACTGGCTGGGATGGCAGGGGATCGAGAACGACCTGCTGGCCTGGATGGCAGACAACCATGCGGCGACGCGTTCGAAGGACCGATCGCGGACGGCCGCAGTGGCCGCTGCCTTCGACGACATCGTGCTCGCGCAGGTGCGCCGTCGTCGTGAAATGGGCGGCGCCGCGCCGAACGATCCGACGACGGAGCTGATGGCCGTCCGCGTCGGCGGACAGCCACTCCCGGAAGCGGATATCGTCTCGATCCTTCGCAACTGGACGGCAGGGGACCTCGGGTCCATCGCCGCATCCCTCGGCGTCATCGTCCACTTTCTCGCGACGCACGTCGAGGTGCAGGACGCGCTGCGGACTGACAGCCGTCACCTCCCGGCCGCCATCGACGAGATGCTCCGGATCGACGATCCATTTCTCGTCAACCGGCGCGTGACGACCAGGGAAACACGCATCGCCGGATACACGCTGGCCGCCGGCACCAAGGTGTACCTGAACTGGACGTCCGCCAACCGCGACGAGAGAGTGTTCGACGATCCGGACGCCTACCGTCCTCACGAGAACGCGCCACACAACCTGGTCTACGGCACCGGGATTCACGCCTGCCCTGGACGTCCGCTGGCGACGATGGAGCTGGCGGTTGCGACCGAGACGCTCCTAAGTGCCACCGCCCGTATCGCGCTCGCCGACGACGAAAAGCCCGCGCGCGAGACCTATCCGCTCGGAGGCTGGCGGCGGGTGCCCATCCGATTGCGCTGACCCACGTTCGAAGTTGTCAGTTCTGAGTTCGGCGTTCTGAGTTCTAATCGGTTAAGTTTCAGGCGAAGCCTCAGACAGCCTCCTGATTCGAGTGCCGTGGCGACGGTGTGGCGCGGCTGCGCCACGGCAACAGCATCGGCACCGCGCCGCGGTAGCGTTCGTAATCGGCGCCGTGCTCGGCCACGAGGTCCCGCTCCTCGAACTGGATCGCCAGCACGATGTACGCGGTCGTCGCCACCGCGAACACGAGGTGCGCGAGCGTCATCGTGGGCGTCATCCAGAACGCGAGCAGAAAACCGAAGTAGAGCGGGTGCCGGACGAAGCGGTACGGCAGCGGCGTGCGGAACGCGATGCGGGTATACGGCCGGCCGATGAGCGGCAGCCAGACCTGGCGCAGTCCGAACAGGTCGAAATGGTTGATGAGGAAGGTGACGACGAGGACCGTCGTCCACCCGAAGGCGAAGAGCGACCACAGGACGGCCCGGCCGAGGGGATGCTCGACGGTCCAGATCTCGACGCCGATCGGCCGCCATTGCCAGAACAGCAGCAGCAGAGCCAGGCTGGCGAAGAGGACGTAAGTCGATCGCTCGATGGTCCACGGAACGATCTGGGTCCAGCGTTCCTTGAACCAGCGCCTCGCCATCACGCTGTGCTGGACGGCGAAGAGCATCAGCAGACCGCAGTCGATCGCGATGGCCTGCGCCAGCGGCGTCGAAGGGGTGCCGTCGAGCCGCGTCGGCACGGCGAACCCGCCGACGAACGCGATCGCATAGAGAAACGTTCCGAGAAAGACGAGGTAGGCGAAAACGCCGTAGACGAAGAACGAGAGACGTTTGAACACTGGTTCCTCCTGCGACGAGGATCCGCTGCCGGAAGGGATCGCGCCATCGGCGGTTTGTCCCGGTTGCGGCTTGGCAGCGGCGGTCAGACATGAGACAAATGTCCCGGACCAGGCAGCCGGTATGAATCCAGCGACGAAGCGTCGTCAGCAGGTGCGCTATGTCATCGCATCCGATGGAGCGCGGATGGCGTGGGCGGGGTCTGGAGGCGGCTCGACGATCGTGAAGGCAGCCAACTGGCTGACGCACCTCGAGTACGAGTGGGAGAGCCCTGTCTGGAGGCACTGGCTCGAGTTCTTCACGGCGAATTCACGCTTCGTCCGCTACGACGAGCGTGGCTGCGGCATGAGCGAGATGGGGACCGCTGTCCTTTCACTCGAGCAGTGGGCCGCCGATCTCGGAACGGTGATCGAGGCCGCTGAACCGGGCGAGCCGGTCACGCTGCTCGGGATCTCGCAGGGAGCGGCCACGTGCATTCAGTACGCGATCCGGCATCCCGAGCGTGTGCGGCGGATGGTGCTGTACGGCGGCTATGCGCGCGGCGCGTACCGGCGAGGGACTTCACAATCGCAGCAGGCGTTCAGAGCGATCGTCGATCTGGCCCGCGTCGCCTGGGGCCGGAGCAACCCGGCATTCCGGCAGGTCTTCACATCGCGGTTCATTCCCGGCGCAACGCACGAGCAGCTGGAGTGGTTCAACGATCTCGCCCTGAAGACCGCGACCGGTGACGCGGTCGCATCCCTGCTGACTGCTCGTGCCGACATCGATGTCACGACCGCCCTCTCGCAGGTCAGCGTGCCGACGCTGGTGCTCCACGCGCGCGACGACGAGGTGATTCCGGTGGAGGAGGGACGTCTGATCGCGAGCGGCATTCCAGGGGCGGAGTTCGTCGAACTCGACTCCCGCAATCACGTCCTGCTCGAGCACGAACCCGCATGGCAGAAGTTCTGCGACGCCGTGCTCGGGTTTCTGCGGCCCGGCGAGGCGCCGGCGGACGCGGCGTTCTCGGCGCTGTCTGTCCGCGAACGGCAGGTGCTGGCGCTGATGACCGAAGGGTTGAGCAACACCGAGATCGCCGAACGCCTCGCGATCAGCGAGAAGACCGTCCGCAATCACGCGACGAACATCTTCGACAAGCTGGGCGTCTGGTCCCGCACGCAGGCGATCGTGTTTGCCCGCGACCGCGGGTTCAGGCCGTGACACGCGGCGCGAGCCGCACGACCGCCAGCAAGTACTCATACGGAATCGCAACGGATGCGTCCGAGGACCGTTGCTGGTTCCAGCGCGAGACGAATTGCAGGAAGGCCGCGTCCAGGTCCGCCCGCGCGGCCGGGCTGGCGAGCCTCGCGTAGATCGCAACCATCGGTCCGAATGTGCGCTCGAACAGGTCTTGCGAGAGCCATCGGACGCGTTCGGCGTGACTATTTGCTCGAGCCGAACCGAGGCGCCGGTCCCGCGGCGAGCGATCCGACCGTGCGCACGGTGAGATCGACGGCTCGCGTGAGTTTGTCGAAGTCGAGCCGGTCCACCGTGTCGACCGGTTCGTGATACCCGGGGTGGAACCCGCCGAAGAGCCACACCGCGGGTATGCCCTTCTGCAGAAAGGGCAGGTGATCGCACCGGAACAGCGCGCGCATCGACGAGTCGCGATCGAACTTCGTGCTCAGCGCGAGGCCGGCGCCGGGCGCTTCCTTCTCCAGCGCTGCAAGTAGATCGCGGCTGTACACGGCGCCGACCAGGTTCAACTGATCGGATCGGGCCGCCGTCAGTTCATAGGCGCCGAGGCTTTCCGGCGTGTGCTCTTCGTTGCGGCCGATCATGTCGAGGTTCAGCACCGCGATGGTCTTGTCGAGCGGACGCAGCGGATGATGAACGTAGTGATACGAGCCGAGCATCAGCTGCTCTTCGGACCCGAACGACACGAACAGCACGGAGCGCGGAAAGCGTCCCTTGACGATCAGCCGCGCGACTTCGAGCATGGCGGCCGTTCCGGACGCGTTGTCGTTCGCGCCTGGATAGAGCTTGCCGTTCTGCACGCCGAGATGGTCGTAGTGCGACGTGACGAGGATCGTTTCGTCGCGCAGGGCCGGATCGGTCCCCGGCCAGAGTCCGGCGACGTTCCACGATGTCCCCGGCGCGGTCTCCTGATTGGCGGCGCGAAGCCGGACCTTCACCCCATCGATCGTGCGTGACGATGGGGACGGCGCGCGATCGATCTGCGCCTGTAACTCGGCAGGCGTGTGTCCCGTGGATCGCAGCAGCGCTTCGGCAACCTGCGACGACACGCTGAATCGCGGGATCCGAAGTTCACTCTGCACGAGCGCCTGGCGTGGAGCGTTGGCGCGGTCGGGCGGGCGCGGGGCCGAGCGGTGCGCGTTGATCGGTTCCGTGGTGACGAGCACCGCGGCGGCGCCGTGACGCTCGGCGATCTGCGTCTTCGTCCACGTGTTGGCGTAGAGCGTGAAACCAGTGCCGTGGAAGACCGACTGCGCGTCGTCTTCCTGCGGCTCGTGATCGAAGACGAGCACGGTCTTCCCGCGCACGTCGATGCCGGCATAGTCGTCATAGCCGAACTCGGGAGCCGAGATTCCATATCCGGCAAACACGACGTCGAGCGTGAGGTCGATCGGCCGTCCAGGCTCCGGGAAGAACACGGCGCCTGCCGCAAACGTCTCGGCCGCATCCCCTCGATGGATCTCGATCGACGACCGCCCCCGGTCCGGCCGCACGGGGATCACGTCGAACGGCTGGAGAAAGCCCTCGCCTGCCGCCGGCTGGAGTCCGATCTTGCGCATCTCCGTGGCGATGAACCAGGCGGCGGCATCGGCGCCGCGGCTGAGCGACGCCCGTCCCTCGAGCGGCGGTGAGGTGAGGAACTCGAGATCCGCCCGCATGCGCTCGCGGCTGACCGATTCCTGCGCCAATGCCGAGGGCACGCAGAGCAGGAGCAGGACGGCGAGAGAAATGCGTTTCATGAGAGGAACGATACCATCCGGTTCCACCGGTGCCGCGTGTGGCCCTGCGCGCACACCTGTGACCTCGCGTCACGCCACGAGGTGAGCTATCTTCTTGAATGCAAAGAACTTCGTGATGGGCTCACCTCTTGCTCTCGATGGGGCCATGCGCACGCTTGGCCTGCTCCTCACGCTGCTGACGGTGTCGCCGCAGGCGATATCCGAACAGAAGCTCGCCGTTCCAGAAGGCACGATCATCACGTCCGCACAGGTGACCGGCTTCGACATCGAGCGCCTCAGCCCCGGACTTCAACGGGAGATCCGCGGCCTGCCCGGGACCCCGTTGAGCGAGCAGCACCTCAGGGAACTCGCGGCGCGGATCGAGGCCGAGCGGCCGAACCACGTTGCTGCCGTTCGTACCGTGATGGACGCCGGCGGAGAGGCGCGCGTCTTCTTCGTGGTCGGCCGGCAGGACGAGCCCGCTCGCGACGACAACATCAACGCCAGATACATCGTCGAGCAGGCAAACATCACCGGTGTGTGTGACGCTGAGTTGACGCCGGACCTGCGTGATGCACTGGCAGCGGTGATCGGCAAGCGGCTGGATTCGCCTGAAGCCGACCGGTTGCGCGAGCGGATCGAACGCAACTTCGAAGGGTACGAGGTGTCGCGACGGATCCGGCGAGGCAGCGAGGCCGGCCGGATCCGCCTCGTGTATGAGCTGCACAAGCGGGAACTGCCGGCATGGCTCGACTTCGAGGCGCTGCGGTCGAACGTGCTGTTCCACTCCGATCACGGGTGGGGAAGCTACCTCGATCTCGCGCTGGGAGGCGGCGACGTGCGGGTCACGCCGATTCTCGCCTTCGACAACGCCGACGATCTCGTCGAGGAGTACTCCGGTTACGGGCTGCGGGTGGAATCGCGAAGGCTCGGCACGCGCCGGCTCGGTGCGAGCTTCGAATGGACGCGCTTCAAGCCCGACTGGGAAGACGCCACGCTGAATGCGCTCGCGTCCGCTCCGGCGATTCCGCCCCTATACGAGAGACGGACGACCGTGAGTCCGCTCGTGAAGCTGGCGTTGACGCCGGACCTCTCAGTCGCGGCCGGGGTGAGCATCTCCGAACTCGAGGCGCGCTCGCCGGCCACCGGATCGCAGAGCGCGAACGCCTTCGTAACCTCGATCGAATTCGACCGGAGATGGGACGGGGACGCGGGCCAGCGGCACCGCGTTGGCGCAGCCTTCGGAGTCCGTGCCGCCAGCACCGAACTCGAAAGCGATCTCTCGTACGAGCGGTACCTGGGCCAGGGCACCTATCGATTCAGATTCGGACGTCATCGATTGCAGGCGACCGGGATGGCCGGTCGCATCAACGGTGATGCGCCGCTCTTCGAGCGGTTCACGCTCGGTGATTCCAGAACGCTGCGAGGGTGGAACAAGTACGACATCGCTCCGCTCGGCGGCGATCGGCTGTTCTACTCGTCGCTCGAGTACCGCTACAGAGGGCTTGCGCTCTTCCTCGACGCCGGTTCGGTGTGGGACCGCGACACCGAGCGGCGCGTCCGGGTCTCGTCCGGATTCGGGTTCCACGCGGGGCCGGCGTTCCTGACGATCGGCTTCCCGCTCAATACGGACGATGTGACGGCCGCGGTGGCACTGGGGCTGCGCGTGCAGGGGATCGGGATCCGGTGGTGATGGCGCCAGGTTCGGCGGCGGTCGTGCTCCTCGTGCTGCTCGCCTGGCCGGCGGCCCGGTCGTCGGCGCAGACGCTGACGGTCGACACCACCGGCGAGTGGCTGAAGATCGCGGCACAGGGCTTCAGCTTCCTGGCGGGTGATCCACTCGTCCGCCTCAAGGACGGGCAGTCGGTCCGCGTGGAGCTGACAGCCACCGCGCTGTCCGCGCCCGGCGGTGCGGAGGTCGCGACCGCGCGGCGCATCTTCACCCTCAGCTACGACCTGTGGGAGGAGCGGTTCGCGGTGTCGACGGTGGAGAAGCGTCCAGACTCGATCACGCATCTCACGCAGTCCACGGCTGAAGCGTGGTGCATCGATCGGCTCCGCATTCCAGTGAACGCGCTCGTCAACGCGGGGCGCGACCAGCCGTTCTGGATTCGCCTCGAGTACCGCATCCTGGATACCGAGGCGCGGGCGAACTCGGCAGAGTCAGGGTTCACACTCCAGACGCTCATCGACCTCCTGAGCCGCGCGCGCAAGGCGGAATCGGCGCCGCAGGTGATCCAGGCGGGCCCATTCAGAGTGTCAGGCCGAGGCAAACGTCCAATTCTCGAGCCAATGAGGTTCGCGGGTCGTACTCGCGGGCTGTAAGGCGCTCCTCGGGCTGCTGGTACACTTGCCCCCGAAGCGGGTCCTCCAACCAACCTGGGTTCGACTGTCATCGATGACTCTGCGCAGCCGCTTGATCGTCGCGTTCCTTGCCTCGACGCTGCTGCCGCTGGGGGCCACGGTCTGGATCACGACGGCGTTGCTGGACCGGAGCTTCCGCTACGCAACGACGGAAGAACTCGATCGCCTTTCGCGGACGCTCGAAGGGACAGCCAAGCAGTTCTACCAGCGCGAACGCGACGCGTTGAAGGCGGACGCGGCGGCGGGGCGTGCCCAGCCGACGATCTACGATGCGGCGGGCGAGACGGGGTGGCCGGAGTCCGTCCGCTCCTTCTGGCAAAGCGGTGAGACGGAACGCTTCGGTGTGTCCGGCGAGAGCGGTGAGCGCGTCGAGTACATGCGCCGGCTGCCGCAGGAGCAGGACCGCGCCGGCGTCGAGGTGTTCAGCCGCGACCTTGGCGGGATCAGCATGGAGCAGCTGTCGACACAAGTCAGGGACACGCGGCAACTGGTGGACACTCTCGACGGGCAGGATCTGCGCCGCGGCTTCACGCTCACGCTGCTCGTCCTGCTTGCTGCGACCTGGCTCATCGCGCTCGTCCCGCTGGTGGTGATCGCGCACCGCGTGAGCCGTCCGATCGAGGCGCTGACGGCGGCGCTGACCGACTTCGCCGGCGGCAACTGGTCGAGACGGCTGGCGACCACTGCGAAACCCGGCGCTCCGCCGCGCGACGAGGTCGGCCGCGCCGTCGACGCGTTCAACCACATGGCCGACCAGCTTCAGGACAGCCGTCAGCGGCTCGTGCAGCTGACGCGGATGGCAACCTGGCAATCGCTCGCCCGCAAGACCGCGCACGAACTCAAGAACTCACTGACGCCGATCCGGCTGACGGTCGAGGAGATGCACGCTCGCCAACACACCGCCGAACCTGACTTCATGGATCAGGCCGTCCAGATCGTCGTCAGCGAGATCGAATCGCTCGAGCGGCGGGTGCGGGCGTTTTCGGAGTTCGCCAGCGAACCGGTCGTCCACCCGGAGGACCTGGACATCAACGCGGTCGTGAACGAACGCGTGTCGCTGCTGCGCCGCGTGCATCCGGATGTGCAGTACGAGCTGCGGCTCGATCCCGCAGCACCTCGCGCCCATGCGCCGCTCGATCTGGTGAACGGGATCCTCACCAATCTCGTCCAGAACGCAGCGGAGGCGGCCGGCGCCACCGGATCGGTACTCGTCGCGACGCGAGAAGACCACGATCGCGTGCTGATCGACGTCCACGATTCCGGTCCCGGACTGAGCAACGAGGTTTCCGCGTCGTTGTTCGAACCCACGATCAGCTTCAAGAAGAACGGCATGGGTCTCGGGTTATCGATAGCCAAGAAAAATGCATTGGCGTCCGGAGGGGACATCACCGTGATCCCCGGAGAGCTTGGCGGCGCCGCGTTCCGGGTGTCGCTCCCCTCATGAGCCGCAAACGCCACATCGTCATCGTCGACGACGAGCCGAACATCGGGCGTTCGCTGCGGCTGATCCTCGAAGGGGAGGGGCATCGCGTGACCGTGTTCGAGACGGCGTCCGCGTTCCTGGCGGCGCACGCGCGGTCCCGCGCCGACCTCTACCTGCTCGACGTCCGCCTGCCCGACGGCAGCGGCATCGACCTGCTCCGCTCGATCAGGCCGTCCGACGAGCGGGTTCCAGTCGTGATGATCTCCGGACATGGGACGGTTGCCGATGCCGTCGAGGCAACGAAGGCGGGCGCCTTCGACTTTCTCGAGAAGCCGCTTGCCCGCGATCGCGTGCTGCTGGTGGTCAAGAACGCCATCGAATGGGCGAACCTGCAGCGCGAGAACCAGCGCTACCGGGAACTGGTGGGGGATGCGCCGAAGATGATTGGCTCGTCCCCCGCGTTCCAGCAGGCCTTGAGCCAGGCGACGCAGGTCGCGCGATCCGATGTGACCGTGCTGCTGTCGGGCGAATCGGGCACAGGGAAGGAGTTGCTGGCAGCGCACATCCACCGCGAGAGTCCGTTTGCCGCCGGACCATTCGTTAAGGTCAACTGTGCCGCGATCCCGACGGAACTCATCGAGAGCGAACTGTTCGGCCACGAGAAGGGTGCCTTCACCGGCGCGGCGACACTCCGGCGAGGCAAGTTCGAGCTGGCCGACGGCGGGACGATCTTTCTGGACGAAGTCGGCGACCTGCACGAAGCGTCGCAGGCGAAGCTGCTGCGCGTGCTGCAGGACGGTGAGCTGCAAAGGGTCGGGGGAGAGGCGACGATCACGATCGCGGCGCGGGTCGTGTCGGCAACGAACCGGAAGCTCGACGAACTCGTGGCGGCGGGGAAGTTCCGCGAGGATCTCTACTACCGGCTGAGCGTCGTCCCGATCCGCGTGCCGTCGCTGCGCGAGCGTCTTCAGGACATCGATCAGCTGGTGCCGTACTTCCTGGCGGAGTTCTGTGCCCGGAACAACTTCCGGCCGCGGACGATCGACCCGGAGGCGCTGGCGCTGCTGCATTGCTATCACTGGCCCGGCAACGTTCGCGAGCTGCGCAACGTCGTCGAACGGATGGCGATTCTCACGCCCGGGGACCGGATCACGGCGGATGCCGTCCCGCTCGAGATCAGATCAACCTCCGTACGTCCTGCCGCCGGACTCCAGGAAGTGCGGCATGCCGCGGAACGCGAGCGGATCCGGCAGGCGCTCGATCAGACGGAGTGGAACGTCACGGCCGCGGCGCGGCTGCTCGACACCGAGCGGACGGCGCTTCACAAGCGGATCCGCGCTCTCGGGTTGAAGCGGCGGTAGGACGGGGAACAGGGATCAGGGATCAGGGAGCAGGGAAGTCGGGATCAGGGAGTCGGGATCCGTACGGACGAGGCTGACCGGCTCGCGATCACGGTCCTATGATGGAAACGTGGAACATCATCGGAAGCTTGCCATCCTCGTCGCGGGAGGTCCGGCTCCCGGGATCAACAGTGTCATCGGCGCCGCCACGATCCGCGCCGCGCTCGAAGGAATCGACGTGCTCGGGATCCGTGACGGATTCGAGTGGCTGATGCAGGGGGACATCGACCACGTCACGCCGCTCGACATCGACGCCGTCAGCCGGATTCACTTTCGCGGCGGATCGCATATCGGGATCTCGCGGGCGAATCCGACACGATCGGAGGCGCTGCTCGAGAACGTCGTCCTGTCGCTGCTGCGCCTCGACGTCACCAAGCTGATCACGATCGGCGGCGACGACACCGCGTACTCGGCCATGAAGGTGGAGGAGCACGCCGCCGGCCGCATGCACGTCGTCCACGTGCCGAAAACGATCGACAACGATCTGGACCTGCCGCCGCTCGTCAACACGTTCGGCTTCGAAACGGCCCGTCACTATGGGGCCGACATCGTCAAGAACCTGATGGTCGATGCGAAGACGACGTCGCGCTGGTACTTCGTGATCACGATGGGACGCAAGGCTGGACATCTCGCGCTCGGGATCGGCAAGGCCGCTGGCGCGACGCTGACGCTGATTCCCGAGGAGTTCCCCAAGCCGATCCGCCTGAAGAGCATCGTCGACACGCTCGTCGGCGCGATCGTCAAGCGACTGAGTTACGGGCGTCGTGACGGCGTGGCGATCATCGCGGAAGGGGTGGTGCTCGACGTCGATCCCGACGATCTCGAGTCGATCCACGAGGTTGAGCGGGACGCCCACGGACACATCCGGATCGCGGAAGTGAACATCGGCGAGATTCTGAAGGCTCAAGTGGCCGCCCGGCTGAGGGAACTGGGGATCAAGGCGACGCTCGTCGCCAAGAACATCGGCTACGAACTGCGGTGCGCTGATCCGGTGCCGCTCGACATGGAGTACACGCGCGATCTGGGCTATTGCGCGGCGAAGTATCTGCTCGCGGGCGGAAACGCGGCGCTGATCTCGATGCAGGGCGGACACTTCGTACCGATCCCGTTCGAGAAACTCATCGATCCCGAAACCGGACGAACGCGCGTGCGCCTCGTGGATACCTCGTCCACCCGCTATGCGATTGCCCGGCGCTACATGATCCGTCTGCGCCGGGACGATTTCGAAGACCCGCACGAACTGGCGAAGTTCGCCGCGACGGTCGGTGTCTCGACCGACGAGTTCCGCCGGCAGTTCGAGTACCTGATCGACGCGGAGCCCCCGCCGCTGGCGATCGACGCGACTGGTGAGGCCGGGGGCGGTTTGAGCTGAGAGGTGTGGGGAATGGGGAATGGGGAATGGGGAATGGGGGGTGAGGGAGCGGGAATGGAGAAGGTACGATAGTTCGTGATGAACACAGGGCACGGGGCAGGCAACCACTCTCTCGCGCCGGTCGTCGAGTTCGAGAACGTCACCTTCGGATTCGACGATCGCGTCATCCTGCGCGACGTCAGCTTCTCCATTCCGAAGGGAACGATGACGATCCTTCTCGGGGAGAGCGGCGCCGGCAAGTCGGTGGCGCTGAAGTTGATCCTGGGCCTTCTGAAGCCCGACGAGGGGATCATCCGCGTCAACGGGGAGCGGGTCGACAACATGCGCGAGCAGGAACTCATCCGCGTCCGCGGGGACATCGGGATGGTGTTCCAGGAACTGGCGCTGTTCGACTCCTTGACCGTCGCGGAGAACGTGGGCTACCGGCTGTCGGAGGAGATGCGCTGGCCCGCCGACCGAGTGCGTGAGCGCGTCGAGGACGTCCTCGGGTTCATCGGGCTGCGTGAGTTCATCGACCGCATGCCCTCGGAACTGTCGGGCGGGCAGCGCCGCCGCGTCGCGATCGCGCGCGCCGTGGCGCCAAAGCCGAGCCTGATTCTCTTCGACGATCCCACGACCGGCCTCGACCCGATCATCGCGTCGACTGTCGACGATGAGATCGTGAAACTGCGGGACCTGGAGCGGGTGACCGCCATCTTCGTGACGCAGCAGATCCGCGACGCCTTTTACATCGCGAACCACCGTGCCGTCAGAAAGGACGGCACGATCGAGATCGTCGACACGGAGGGGCAGGAGATTTCGGGTACGGAGTTCATGGTGCTCCACGAGGGCCGGATCCGGTTCCGCGGCACCGCTGCGGAACTGATGGCCTCCGAGGACGAGTACCTCCGCGAGTTCCTCTACATGACCCTCCCGCCCTGGTGACGGGGCGCGGCCGCCAGTCAGACCTCATCAGGCCTGCGCGGGATCTTTTCCGCCCGCCGCAACCGCACGTATAATCCCTCGCTTCGTTCCAGGAGTTCACAATGACGATGGCCGTCGGGGACAACGGCGCGGCAGGTCTCGAGCGCAGGAGTCCGACTGAAGCCGCCGACATCGAGGAGATCGTCCGCGGCATCCTCGCCGTCCAGGCGCAGGCGGCCGCCGCCGGCAGGCGTCCGCTGTCGCGCGGCACCCATGCAAAGGGGACGTGCGTGCGCGGCGTCTTCGAAGTCTTCGACCTGTCGCGCATGCCGGGCAGCTCGGACGTCCGGGAGCGTCTCGCCAGGGGGATCTTCGCCAGGTCCGGCACTTATCCGGCGATCGTTCGATTCGCCAACGCCGATGGCGGGCACCGGGACGACCGGTGGCGGGACGTCAGAGCGCTCTCCTTCGCCATCGAGGTTCCGTCCAATGTGCTCGGGGGCGCGACGCGCCTGGACTTCTCGATGAACAGCGCGAGCATCTTCCCGATCAACGACGCGCACGCGTTCGCGATCGCGGTGCGTGTGCTCTCGGCGCAGGGTTTCCGGGCGAAGTTCAGAGCCTTTCGATCGCTGTCGTGGTCCGACTTCCGCGGCCTGCTGCGGACGATGCGCCTCGGCAAAAAGCAGCAGAAGGGTACGCCGCTGCTGCCGTATCAGCAGCTTCGCTACTGGAGCACCGTGCCTTACCAGCACGGCGAGCGCGATGCGATCAAGTACTCGGCCATTCCGGGCGAGAATTCTGCGCGTCCGCTTCAACCCGGACCCAACCGGCTGCAGGACGAGATCGTGCGTCACGTGAACGAGGACGACCGGATGAGCGAGTTCACGTTCTCGCTCCAGCTTCTCGAGCCGGAGAAGATGACGCACGAGGGAGAGCGGCGCGAGCCGTCCTTCTGGGTCGAGAACGCGGCGATCGAGTGGAAGGAATCCGAATCGCCGTTCCATCCGGTCGGCCGATTGACGCTCCTTCCCAGATCGGTCCTGACGCCGGCGGAGACGGAAGCCTTCGCGATCGATGTCACCGAGCACTCGACACCCGAGTCGCGCCCGATCGGGAGCATCAATCGCGCGCGCTGGCACGGCGAACGCGCCAGTCGTGAGGCGCGTTCGAAGCAGCCGTCGGCTGCCACCAGCTGGACTCCCGTACGGCGCGGGTCCTCGATCGTGAAGGGCGCCATCGCGGCGGCCGCGCTCCTTTTTCTTGGAGCGCTGGGCTGGGCGATGCGGCCCGTTACGAAAGACCTGCCCGAGCGCCTCACTTATCCGGAGGCGCCGCTCGGCGCAAACGGGCTCTCAAACGCCGAGCGCGAGCAGTACTACCATCTGAGCGAAGGAGGCGAAGCGTATCCGATCGCCTGGCTCCTTGCGCTCGAACAGAAGGTCACCGACCCGGCGACCGGAGGCACCACGTATCGTCCGTTCCTCGAGAACATCGAGCGCTTCGGCTTTCTGCCGGATCCGCCGAGCCGCTTCAATCCCTACGGACTGCCCGTTGGCGTGACCGCCGGGTACGGCAAGATCACCGGGCAGCAGATGATGGGCCTCAACTGCTCCGCCTGTCACGTCGGCGAACTGCACTACGACGGACGCGCGTTCCGGGTCGACGGTGGACCGTCGATGGCGTACATCAACGCCTTCATCGAGGCGATCGTGACCGAGACCCAGGAAACGGCGAGCGACGGCGAGCGCCGCCGGCGATTTCTGAACCGGTGGCGGCGCGTCCAGCTCGTTCCGCTGCCAGAGACGCCGGCGGTGCAACGAGCCGGCGGCAGCCTGACCGCAGAGCCCAGCGGTGTCGAAGAGACGCTCGACGCCGGGGATCCAGGTGTGATGAGGCGCGTGCTGGCCGGGCTGCGCTCGGCGATCGCGAATCGATCACTCCTCATGGACAAGCTCCACGGCTTCGCCGCCGTCAAGTTCGTCGTCCAGGCGAAGCCGCTCGGAACCGAGGATGGGTACGGCCGCAACGATGCCTTCGGGATCGGACGCACAGAGCTGTTCGGCGCCTACAAGAGCGCGGATTTCACGGAAGGACTCAACGTGCTGCCGGCCGACGCGCCGGTGAGCTTTCCGCACCTCTGGGGGATGGAGCGGACGGCGTGGTTCCAGTGGGGCGTCAACACGAACTCGGTCATCGAGCGCAACATCGGACAGGCGCTTGGCGTCGGGGCGACGTTCCAGCCTGACAGGGATTACAGCAGCACCGTTCGCGTCGACAACCTTCATGCGATGGAGAACTTCCAGTACAAGCTCTCGTCGCCGCGGTGGCCGGCCGAACTCCTCGGCGCGATCGATCCGGCGCGCGCCGAACGAGGCAGGGAGATCTTCGACCGCACCTGCGCGCTGTGCCACGAAACCTACGCGAAGAACGGGCGGCTCAACGAATATCAGCTCTTCCCCCTCGACGTTGTCGGGACCGATCCGAGCGTCGCGATCAACTTCGAGCGGAAGGTCATGACGCCCGAAGGGGCGAAGCCGTTCGGCGCCGCCGCATTCGAGATCGTCGGCCGCGTGAAGGCGGCTTACTACCGGGATAACAACATCCCGAAGGAGACCCAGGACCAGTGGGAAGGGAAAGGCATGCGGCCGAACGCGACATTCCGCACGCCGCTCCTCGACTACGACAAGTATCCCGACACGAAGCATCACGGCATCTACCGGGCCAAGACGCTGAAGGGGATCTGGGCAACCGCGCCGTATCTTCACAACGGCTCCGTCCCGACGATCTACGACCTGCTCCGACCGGCGGAGCGGCGCCCGCGAAAGTTCAAGCTCGGGACGAAGGAGTACGATCCCGCGAAACTGGGCTACGTCACCGACGGACCGCGATTCCGCGTGCCGCCCGGCATGAAGGTCTTCGAACTCGACACCCACCAGCCGGGCAACTGGAACACCGGACACGAGTGGTGGTTCTATCCGGATCTGGACGACGAGAAGCGCTACGACATCATCGAGTTCCTCAAGACGTTCGACGACGTGAACTATCCGGGGGACTACAAGTTCGAACGGCCCGCGAATCTGCCGGACGACGTTCGGGCGAGGAAGAAGTTTCCGATCGAGAAGTAAGTCCGATCTTCAGACCGGGCGAGACGCACGCTCGAGGACGTTTCGCGCGGCCACGAGATCGGCCGTGTTCAGCCCTTCGGTGAACCAGCCGTAGATCGGTTCGAGCAAGGCGCGGGCGTCCTCGGCGCGGCCAGACTCCAGCATCGCCGCTGCCCATGCGGTCGCGGCGCGCAGTTCGAAGGCGCGCGCGTGCTGCCGCCGCGCGTACTCGATCGCGGCTGCGAAGTCTTTCTCCGCAGCCGCATCCCCGACAGTCAGGCGCAACAACTCCGCCTTCGCGCGATGCAGCTCGGCGAGGTAGCCGCCTTCCCCGGATCGCTCGGCATACGCGAAGCCTTCTTCGATGGCGTGAAGCCCGTCGTCCAGGCGTCCGGCAAATCGAAGCAGGTCGGCGAGCGTGGCCAGGAACGCCGTGCGAACGAGCCCCGCCCCGATCGCCTGCTGGACGGCGAGGCTGTCGGTCAGCAGGTCGATGCCCTCATCCAGGCGTCCCAGCGCCGCGAGCGCGACCCCCTGGAACGATCGACTCCACTCGCGTTCCTGCGGAAGGCCGTACTCGTGGCAGAGGGCATCGACTTCGTCGCCGATCGCGAGCGCCTGTTCCGCCTCACCGCGGAACAGGTGCACGCCCTGCGTGACGAGCAGCGCGAACACGAGCGTCATCGGTTGCCGCTGCGAGCGTGCGAGCTGTAGGGTCTCTCGCGCTCTCGTTTCGGCCTGATCCGGGTACCCGAGGATCCACAAGGGACGGCTCGACATGGCCCGCGCGACCATCCCCGGATCGATGCCGTACATGGCCGTGTAGGTCTTGTGCTGCGCAGGGTCGTGCAGGTTCCGGCTGCGATCGAGGACGCGGCTCGACTCGAGGATGTCCCCTTCGAATTCGAGGAGGACGCCGAGCAGGTGGTGCGCCGCCATCAGGAAGGCAGGATTGCCGGATCGTTCCGCTTCCGTCATCAGGTCGTCCGCGAGACGGCGATACTGCCGGAGGTCTCCCCTGATGGCATGGAACAGCGTAATGGCCCAGAGCACGGGGAAGAGCTGCGGAGCGTCCCCCAGTTCATGGCACAACTCGCGCGCCCGCGCGAACACCGGCTCGATTTCCGGACTGGCCCAGCCTTTCGTCATCCGCAACGCGAGACCGCGGACCATCTGCAGTCCCAGCTCCTGCTGCGAGCGCTCGGGGCCTCCGGGCATGCGGCGAAGGACGGCCAGCCCGCGATCCGCGAGCGAGAGCGCCTCGGGAAACGCGAAAAGGCCGATCGTGTGGCGGGCGCTCTCGAGGTAGTACTTCGCGCTTTCGCCGAAGTCGCGCGCCCCTTCGAAGAGCGCTCCCAGACGGCCCGCGATCGACGCATGGTCACCTGCGTGGTGCGCCACCAGCGCGCGGCCGACGCGTCCGCTCAACGAGGTGCGCCGCGTCGGCTGGAGCGAGCCGTACAGCGAATTCTGATAGAGCGCGTGGACGAACTGGTAGCGCAGCGACAGGGTGAAATCCGGGAACTCGTGCTCCGCCAGCCGCTTCACGAAGACGTGCACGTGTTCGAGCGCGTCGAGCCGGTCCTCGACGTCAGCCGGGTCCATCTCCAGCACTTCGCTGACGATCGCCGAGTCGAACTCGTGTCCCTGCACGCTCGCCGCAAGCATGATCCTGCGATCGACGTCGTCGAGCCGCTCGATCTTGCGGTCGATCATGCTGCGGATCGAGACCGGCAACTCCTGGAATGCTTCGGATTCCCGCCGGGTCATGATCCAGACGCCGTCCTGTTCCGCGAGCGTGCCGGAGTCGCGCAGGTAGCGGACGACATCCGCCATGAAGAGCGGACTGCCATCGGTCTTCTGCAGCACGAGCGCCGCGAGTGACGGCGGAAACCGGTGCTGGGGGAACTGGAGGTTCAGATAGCGTTCGACGTCGCGCAGGTCGAGAAAGCCGAGCGGCAGTTCGAGCAGCGAGCCATGAGCGGCAAGATTGCCACGGATCGCATTGAAGGGATGCTGCCCGAGCGTCATGTCGCCTGGACGATACGTGGCGACGACCAGCAGCCGCGTCTCGTCGAAGCGTCCGGCCAGGTAGTTGAGCATGTCGACCGTCGAGACATCGGCCCAGTGCAGATCGTCGAGGAAGAGGACGAGAGGCCGCTGCCGCGAGGCCTCCAGCAGCAGCGATCCAAGCTCGCGCTTCATTCGTTCCTGCGAAGCGGCCGGGGCTTCGTCGCGCACACGCGCGACGGACTCCTGGCTGTCGCCCGCATGCGCCACCTGCACGTACCAGGTTGGCGCGACGTTCTTGATCAGGCTGTGGATGGCGCTCCATGATGAGCGGTGCAGCAGGTTGTCGAGCGCTTCGAGGATCGGCAGATACGCTTCGGCTCCGGCCAGCCGCTCGGAGCAGCGTCCGCGAATGACGACCGGACGTTCCGGATAGTCCCGGAGTTCGGCGAGAAAGTCCTCGACGAGCATCGTCTTGCCGATGCCGGGTTCGCCGAGCACCGTCAGGATGCGGCCGCGGCCGGCGCGAACCTGCTCGTAGATCCGGCGCATCTCGGCCCGCTCCCTCTCGCGTCCGACGGTTCGGCGATCGGCGAGTCCTTGACCCGGACGCGCATGCTGATCCGTCGCGTCGCCATACGACAGGCGGCCCAGCTCGTCTTCGACCTCGGCAGCCGTGGGCCGGAACTCCGGATCCTTTGTCAGCATCCGGTGGACGAGGTTCTCGAGCGCCGACGGCACCGACGGCGCCAGGTGCGAGAGCAGGGCCGGTTCTTCCACGAGAATGGCGGCCAGGATCGTCGTCGCGGTCGGACCGATGAAAGGCCGGCGGCCGGCGACCATTTCATAGAGCGTGACGCCGAGCGCAAAGACATCGGCCGGCGCGGCGCCGGCCGCGCCGCGGGCCTGTTCAGGCGACATGTAGGCCGTCGTGCCGAGGATGACCCCTCCGGTCGTCTGCGCATCCTGCTGTGTCGTCGCGGTGGCGGTTCCGACCTGAAGCACGCGGGCAAGGCCGAAATCCAGCACCTTGACGTAGCCGTCGGCGCGAACCATCACGTTCTCCGGCTTGATGTCGCGGTGGACGATGCCCGCGGCGTGCGCCGCCGCCAGGGCACGCGCGATCTGTCGTCCGAGTTCGAGAACATCGGGCACCGGGACCGGTCCCGTCATCTGCGCGCGCAGCGTCGTTCCGTCGATGAACTCCTGGACGATGTAGGGATGGCCCTCGACCGTTTCACCAATGTCGTGCACAACGACGATGTTCGGGTGATTGAGCGCGGACGCGGCGCGAGCTTCCCTGATGAAGCGATGAACGGCAGCGGTCGCTGCACCCTCTCTGTCGCGCATCACCTTGATCGCGACCGGGCGCTGGAGGCGGGTATCGACGGCGCGATACACTTCGCCCATGCCACCGCGGCCGATCAGCGCTTCGATGCGGTAGTGCTCAATGGTCGTCGGTGGCACTGGGGATCCGGGCATTATAATCGCGGGTTCAGGACCTTTCAGTGATTCCCAGCCGTATGCCCGGTCGTGTGGCGCGGGCCGGAGCGACGATAGCGGCGGTGACATCCGTGCTGGCCGGCAGGGCGATGATCTTCCTCGGCCTGCGCCGGGCGCACGAAGGCTGGCGTCGTACCGTCGGCATCCTTCTTCGGTCCGAGTCCACGCGATTCGCCCTGTCCGCCTTCGGATTGCGAGTGCCCGATGCGCCTGTCCGCGGCGCCGGGCAACTCGGCTGCCTCCAGGAGAAGACGGCGCACGCGCTCCTGACGTTCCTCGCCACTGAACCCGACGCGCACTTTCGCCTCGACTGGCGCGCGGCGATAACGCTGCGGCAGCGGATCCCGTTCGTGGACGTCGTGGTGCTGGGGTTCGCCGGCGACGGCGTGCTCCAGTCGCTGACGCCATACCTCTCGCAGAACGCCGTCGATGTGCCGTCTCCAAAGACGCGGACGCAGGTTCACGCGGTCATCGTCACGGAGTACAACGAGACCCTTCAGCTTCCCGAGGCGATGCGTCCGCGGCGGCTCCGCGCCCGGGTGCAGGCCCGACTTGGATCGCGGGGCGACGCGATGGCCTACGCGGCGCGCATCCTCTCGGCGGCCTGCCTCTCGTTCGAGGACGTGGATCGGTCCGATGCGGATCGGCGATTCGGTCCGCCGGCGTTCTGGCGGCGGCGTCCGCTCGGCTTTGGCTATCTGTCGTGGGTCGCACGGCTCGAGCCCGAGCGAGGCTGTGTCGATCTCTGGGTCAGCGCGCAGCACGTCGGCCTCGACGGCGTGCCGCTGCAGGATCTTTTGAATCGTCTCGAACGGACCTGGGGTAGCGCCGGGCCCGTGGTGTTTCCGGCAGCGGCCGACGGGGCGATTTTCCATGGCCCCGAGTGCTGTCATGCGTCAGGCGAGCGCGAAGTCGATCACCTGCTCACGTTCGTGGACTTCTCACCCGTCCTCACACTCAGGCGGAAGCTCAACGCGCGGTATGCGGCGGCTATCGGAGGTGATGCGACCGTCGGTGCGCTGATCGGATGGCTTCTCAGCGACGAACCGGAGTTCACCGGCGTTCGCATAGCATCGACCGTGGACGTTTCCGCCTCCGAGGGCTACGAACGCGACGTGGACGTCGTTTCGCTCCGGCCCGCCGACTACCGGACCGGCCGGGATCCGTGGGATGGGTTCGTCGAGTATGCGCGCGAGTTCAACCGGCTCATCGCGGCCGCGCGCAATCGCACCAGTCCCATCCGGGCCGGCATGCAGACCGCAGGACTGATCCCCCCCTGGGCGCACGCGACGCTCGTTCGAGCGGATCCGGCATCGCTCGACCGGACGTTCGGCACGCTGTGCGTGACGATCATCCGCGATGCGCGGGTGTTCGTCGCGCCGATGACCGACCTCGGGCTCGGGCACGGGTTCTTCGCGATCGGCAGCACGAACCTGCCGACCGCATCGGGCTCACGTGTGACGGCCGTCACGGTGAAGGGTGACGCCGGGCGCGTGGCGGCGTATCCGGCGGTCCTGCATCGCGCCATTCAGCGCGCCGCCGCGCTGTCGGACGCGATGCGCACCGGAGACTGTCCGGCGCGCCCGCAGTGACCGCGTCACGTATACTGGTCTGGACCGCTTACTGAGCCCTGCCAGCCAATCCGGCGTCAGCCCTCACCGAGCATTTCCCCCAAAGGAGGGCCTCATGAGTTTCGAGAGTTCGCGCAGCGATTTCACCGGGCGCTCCGCCGCCGCTGCCGAGTCGAAGATCCCGTCAACCTGTCCCGCCTGCCGCTCGTCGTCGATTTCGACAACGGCGAAAAGCCCAGACGAAAACAGCTACTGGCGATGTGAGCGTTGCGGCGAAATCTGGAACGCGGTTCGTCGTGACGCGGTCCGCCCCGGAGCATACCGATGGCGGTGACGAGCCCTGACCTCGTTCGGAAGCTCGAGGAATTGATCGAGGCGCTCGATCGACGCGTACCCCACGATGACCGGGCCGAGGAAGCATCGATTGCCCGCGACGCAGCGAAGCTGCGGCGGCGAGCGGTGAAGCGCCTCGAGCAGATCGCCGGCGTGGACCCCTCCCGTCCCGGCACTCCGGCCGACGACGAGTAGCTGGACGGTCGTCGTCGCCGAACTGCATCGGCGGCGACAGGACTCAAGGGTCAGGGCAACACCGGTCACGCAGTGACGACGGCGTCGTCGGGCGCGCAATGCTCAGACGAAGCTGTGCGTTGCGATAATCTATTGGTTCGGGTCACCTGCGGCCCGGAGCGTCGACGCTGCCGGGCCGGCTCCCCCCACACCGACCCCGGCAAACCGATCAGTGGTTAACGATTCGAAGGATACCTGCGTGTGATCGTTCTTCTCATCCTGTCGCCCTTTCTGGTCGCGCCTCTCGCGGCGTGGCTGGTCGGGCGTAGCCCGCGCTCGGCGCGCGTTCTTGCGCTGTGGCCGGCTTTCCTGACGGTGATGCTCGGCGCCGAGCTCCGTTCGGTGCTGGCCAGTGGACCACGTCTGGTCGAGCGGGCGTGGGCGCCATCGCTCGGTCTTTCCCTCTCGTTCAACCTCGACGGACTCGGCCTGTTGTTCGCGCTGATGATCACCGGCATCGGCGCGCTCGTGGTCCTCTACGCGAGCCGGTACTTCGAGGGGCATCCGCAGGCCGGCGGGTTTCACGCCACGCTCTTTGCCTTCATGGGGGCGATGCTCGGGGTCGTCCTGAGCGACGACATCCTGCTGCTGTTCGTCTTCTGGGAGTTGACCGGGTTCACGTCGTTCCTGCTCATCGGCTTCGAGCACGAACAGGAGGGTGCGCGGTCGGCAGCGATCCAGGCCCTCATCGTCACGGGCGCCGGCGGTCTGGCGCTGATGGCTGCGGGAGTGCTGCTCTACTCGATCACCGGCACCGTGAGTCTGACCGGGATGATGCCGAGCCAGGCTGCGATCGCGGCGCATCCGTTCTACACGGCGATCGCCGTCCTCGTCTTCTTTGCCGCGTTCACCAAGTCGGCCCAGGCGCCGTTCCATTTCTGGCTGCCGAATGCGATGGCCGCGCCGACGCCGGTGAGTGCCTATCTGCACTCCGCGACGATGGTGAAGGCCGGAATCTACCTGGCCCAACGCATGACGCCGATCCTCGGCGGGACGGTCTTCTGGATGTCGGTCGTCACGGCGGCCGGAGCGATCACCATGGCGATCGGCGCCTACCGCGCCGTCAAGGAAACCGATCTGAAGCGGATTCTTGCCTACACGACGATCAGCGCACTGGGCGTGCTCATGATGCTGGTGGGCGCCGGCACGCGCGAGGCGGCGATCGCGGCGCTCGCCTATTTCGTCGCTCACGCCCTGTACAAAGGCGCGTTGTTCCTCGTTGCCGGAGCCATCGACCACGAGACCGGCACGCGCGATATCACGGTGCTCGCCGGCTTACGGCGGGCGATGCCGATCACCGCCGTCGCGGGCGGCGCGGCCGCGCTCTCGATGGCAGGCGTTCCCCTCACCTTCGGCTTCGTCGGTAAAGAGGCGGCCTATGAAGCACTTCTCCATGCGGGTGACTGGTCGCTGTTGTTGATCGCGCTCACGGTAGGAGCGAGCATACTTCTCGGGCTCGGCGGGCTACTCGCCGGCGTCCTGCCGTTCCGCGGTACGGCAGACGAACGCTCCGAGGTACACGAACCGGCGTGGGAGTTGTGGCTCCCGCCGCTCGTGCTGGCGGCTGCCAGCGTCCTCCTGGGGATCGTGCCCGGTCTCATCGAAATGCCGCTGACATCGGCCGCGACCGCCATCCTTCGCGATCCCGCCGAGGTGTCGCTCGCTATCTGGCACGGGTTCACGCCGACGCTGCTGCTCAGCGCCGTCACACTTCTGGGCGTGTGGCTCGCGTACGTGTTCCGCGGCAGCCTGCGGCAGATCATCTGGGTTCCGGTGCGGGGAGCCGAACACATCTATACCGGAACCATCTGGACGTTGAACGCGATCAGCCAGGTGATCGCGCCGGCGCTTCACAGCGCGTCGCTGCGGTCCTACGTCATGGTGATCGTGCTGACGTCGATCGCCTTCGGCGGGACGGCGCTCGCGACGGCATCGACGATCGCGACCTTCACGCCCACCATGGACGTCGCGCCTTACGAACTGCTGATCATCCTCACGGTCATCGCCGGCGCGATCTCCGCGACCGTCGCGAGATCCACGATGGCCGCCGTCCTCTCTCTCGGGGTGGTCGGCTACGGCGTGGCGATGACGTTCCTGCTGTTCAGCGCCCCCGACCTGGCGATGACGCAGTTCTCGGTCGAGACGCTCACGGTGCTGATCTACGTCCTCGTCTTCCGGCACTTCCGCGGGTTGGGTGCGGTGTCGCCGCGGCTCGTGCGTCTGCGTGACGCGGTCATCGCCCTGGGGATGGGCACGATCATCGGCGGGCTGGTGCTCTCGGTTGCGACGACCGATACGGTGCAGCGCCTGACCGGGTACTTCGTCGAGAACGCTCCCACGCTCGGCCACGGACGGAATGTGGTCAACGTGATCCTCGTCGATTTCCGCGCCTTCGATACGCTCGGAGAGATCACGGTGCTCGCGACCGCGGCGATCGGCGTGCGTGCTTTGCTTCGCCTCGCATGGGCGGAGCGAAGCGCCCGGCGCGCCGTAGCGGAGGAGGGCAAGCGATGACGTCCCAGATCTTCCGCACGGCGGCCCGCGTGCTGATGCCGCTGCTCCTCCTGTTCTCCGCGTTCCTGCTGTTGCGCGGACACAACGAGCCCGGCGGCGGGTTCGTGGCGGGGCTCGTGGCGGCCGCGGCGTTCGCGCTCTATGGCATCGCCTTCGGCATGCAGAACGCGCATCGCGCGCTGCTCGTGGAGCCGCTCACCTTGCTCGGTGCGGGTCTGCTGATCGCCCTGACGAGCGGGCTGCCGGCCGCCCTCACGGGTCAGCCGTATCTCACCGCGAAGTGGACGGTCGGACCGATCCACGTCGGCACACCCCTGTTGTTCGACGTCGGCGTCTTCCTGGTCGTCAGCGGTGTGGTGCTGATGATGATCTTCAGCCTGGCGGAGGAGGCCTGAAATGGAAGTGCTCCTCGCGCTTGCCGCAGGTGTGTTGTATGCCGCAGGGATCTACCTCCTGCTCCGCCGCAAGTTCGCTCAGCTCATCATCGGTCTCGGCCTGCTCTCCAACGGGACGAACCTGCTGATCTTCACGGCGGGCGGTTTGACGCGTGGCGGTCCGCCCGTCATTCCGGAAGGCTCCACTGAGCTGATTCCTCCCTACGCGGATCCTGTTCCGCAGGCGCTCGTGCTCACGGCGATCGTCATCGGCTTCGGGCTGCTCGCCTTCGCGCTGGTGCTCGCGCATCGCGTGCACGAGACGCTCGGGACAGACGATGTCGACGAAGTCGGGAGGGAGCGTTGAGCCTGCTGGTCCTCCCGATCCTCGTGCCGCTCAGCACCGGGGCGATCCTGATGCTCGCCCCGAAGCGCCCGGTCCTGCAGCGATGGATCGCGCTGATCGGATCCGTGATGCTGCTCGCCGGCGCCGTCCTGCTGTTCCGGCGGGTGGACGCCGAGGGCATCCAGGTGATCCAGGTCGGCGGATGGCCGGCGCCGTTCGGCATTTCGCTCGTGGCCGATCTGCTCGCCGCGATGCTGGTCGTCGCGGTCGGCGTGGTGGGTGTTGCGGTCACGGCTGCGGCGTTCGCCGGCGTGGATCCCAGACGCGAAGCGTTCGGCTACCACCCGCTGCTGCAGATCCTGCTGATGGGTGTGGCCGGGGCGTTCCTGACCGGCGACCTCTTCAACCTCTACGTGTTCTTCGAAGTGATGCTGGTCGCGTCGTTCGTGTTGATGGCGCTGCACCGGACCAGCAAGCAGGTGGAGGCGGCATTCAAGTACGTCTCGATCAATCTGATCGCTTCCTCGATCTTCCTGACCGCGCTCGGCCTGCTCTACGGCGCCGCCGGCACGCTGAACATGGCGGACCTCGCCAACGTCTGGCCGACGATGAGCACTCCGGGCATCGACATCGTGCTCGCCGTTCTGTTCCTGATCGCGTTCAGCATCAAGGCGGGCCTGTTTCCGCTCTTCTTCTGGCTGCCGGCCTCATATCACACCCCCCCCGCCGCCATCGGTGCCGCGTTTGCCGGCCTGTTGACGAAGGTCGGGGTCTACGCGCTGATCCGCACCTACACGCTGCTGTTCCACAGCGCGTCCCCGGTGCTCTTCACGCTGCTGCTCGCGATGTCGGCCTCGACGATGGTGATCGGCCTGGTGGCCGCGTTGAACGAACGGGACTTCCGGAGGATCCTGTCGTTCAATCTCGTCGGGCACATCGGCTACACGACGGCGGGGCTCAGCCTCTTCACGCCGCTGGCGCTCGCCGGCGCGATCTTCTACATCCTTCACCACATCGTCGTGATCACGAACCTGTTCCTGGTGAGCGGCGTGATGCTCCGGCTCCGCCGCACGACCGACATCGCGGGGCTCGGCGGCCTCTATCGCAGCCAGCCGGTCTTCGCGGTGTTGACGATGATCCCGCTGTTCTCGCTGGCCGGCGTGCCGCCGCTCACCGGCTTTCTCGGCAAGCTGGCGATCGTCCAGGGAACGTTCGACGCCGGCGCGTACTGGGTGGGCGGACTCGTTCTGGTCGTGGGGCTGTTGACGCTGCTCTCGATGGCGCGGGCGTGGGCCGACGCATTCTGGCGTCCGCCGGACGGCACCCGGGACATGACCACGCCCGGGACCGCGCTGCTCGTAACGATCGCGGCCCTGAGCGCCATCACCATCGCGATGACCTTCGCGGCCGAACCGCTGTTCGATCTGGCGTCGCGCAGTTCCCATCAGCTGCTCCAGCGTGATGAGTACGTTCGCGCGGTGCTGGGAGGTGCGCCCTAGATGCTGCTCGGAAGCATTCTGCTTGCGCTGGCCTGGGCCGCCCTGCAGGGAGAGTTCACGCTCGGCAACCTGGTCGTGGGCTACGCCTTCGGCTATGTGATCCTCGCGCTGCTGTCCAAAGGCGGCGTGATGCCGTCGAATTTTGCCGGCAGGGTGGTGCACGCGATCAGCCTCGCGCTCTACTTCGGCTGGGCGCTCGTGCTGGCCAACATCAGGGTCGCCCTCGACGTGATACGGCCCCGGACGGCCATTCGGCCGGCGGTCGTCGGTATTCCGCTCGACATCACGCTGGACGGAGAGATCCTGTTGCTGTCGATGCTCATCAACATCACACCGGGGAGCGTCACGATCGACCTGTCCGACGATCGCACGACGCTCTACGTTCACGTGATGCACATGGACGATCCGGAATCCACCCGGACCGAGATCAAGGAGGGATTCGAACGGCGCGTGAAGCGCGTGTTCGAATAGCGCCGGGGACACACATGCTCGAGATCATCACCCAGGGAGCCTTGACGACGCTCGGCGTCGCGCTGGCGCTGGCCGTGTTCCGGCTGGTGAAAGGCCCGACGCTTCCCGACCGCATCGTGGCCATGGATCTGATCGGCGTCCTCGTCGTCGGATTGATCGTGGTGGTTGCCGCCGCGAGCGGCGTCAGGGCGATGCTCGACGCGGCGATCGTGATTGCGCTCATCGGGTTCGTGGGCACGATCGCCTACGCGACCTACGTGGAACGGGGGCGCCCGGAATGATCGAGATCCTCACGGCAACGATGTGGGTCGCTGGGGCGGGCTTTGCCCTGCTGGCTGCGGTCGGTCTCCTGCGCATGCCCGACGTGTTCACGCGCATGCAGGCGTCCACGAAGGCTTCGACCCTCGGTCTGGGGTGTCTGCTCCTCGGCGCCGCGCTTCAGCTCGGTGACTTCGCTTCGTTCATCAGGGTCATCAGCATCGGCGCCTTCATTCTGCTCACCACGCCCGTGGCCGCACACGTCATCGCACGGGCGGCATACCTGGCCGACATCCCGCTCTGGGAGGGAACCGTGCTCGACGATCGTCGTCGTGACGCGGACCGCATTGCGCAGAAACAGCAGCCTCAGCAGGATCCGGTTCCGCCCGGCTCTGACGATCACGCCATCCGGAACAACGCGTAAGCGAACTCCGTAACCGCCGTAGATGGGCCCGCGCAGCGGGAAGATCTGGAGGGCCGCATGTCCACGCTCGAGATCGGCGCCGTCAAGCTCCGGAAACCGCTCCGCCTCTGGCCCGGCGTGATCGCAGCGGTGGCGATCGTGCTGCTTCGCTTCGCCATTCCGGTGATCGCGCCAGCCATGACGCCGTACGGCGTGATCGCGGGTGTGCTCGGTGGACTGGTCATCGCGCTCTGGTGGGTGTTCTTCAGCCGGGCGCCGTGGCTGGAGCGCGTCGTGGCGATCGCCGCCATGCTCCTTGCGGGTCTGGCGGCCGGGCTCGTCGTCCATCACTCGATCGCGACCGGGATGATGGGCTTCATGCTGCCGGTCTACGCCCTGCCGATCACCGTGGGCCCGGCCTTCGTCGCGTGGGCCGTGGCGACGCGCCACCGTTCGGGGACCGTTCGGCTCGTCACGATGGTTGCGACGATCTTCGCCGCGTCGCTGGCGTGGACGCTGCTCCGCACCGAAGGCGTGACGGGAGAGGGTGTCGCGCAACTGACGTGGCGCTGGACGCCGAGCGCCGAGGAGCAGCTCGTTGCGGTTCCTCTGATCCCCGCCGAGCCGACGCCTCCGCCTGAGGAGCCGAAAGCCCCGCCGGCGGCTTCCCCTCCAGCCGAGGCTCCCGTCACTGCGCCGCCGAAGGGGGACGCGACACCGAAACCCGTGGTCGCGAGGGCGGCGTGGACCGGATTCCGTGGTGGGGCACGTGACGCCGTCGTTCGCGGTGTGCGGATCGCGACCGATTGGTCTGCCGCGCCCCCAGCCGAGTTGTGGCGCCGCCCCGTCGGGCCCGGCTGGTCGTCGTTTGCCGTCGCCGGCGATCTCTTCTACACGCAGGAGCAGCGAGGCGAAAACGAGCTGGTTGCCTGCTACAGACTGAGCACCGGCGAACCAGTCTGGGTGCATCGCGATGCGGCCCGCTTCTACGAGTCGAACGGTGGCCCGGGTCCGCGCGGAACGCCGGCGCTGGGTCGCGGCCGCGTCTACACCATGGGCGCCACCGGAATCCTGAACGCGCTGGACGCGAAGACGGGCGCCGTGATCTGGTCCCGCAACGCCGCGGCCGACACCGGCGCCCCCGAACCGGGCTGGGGATTCGCGGGCTCGCCGCTCGTTCTCGACGACAAAGTGATCGTGGCCGCGTCCGGACGCCTGGCGGCCTATACGGCCGACCGCGGCGACCTGCTCTGGACGCGAAAAACGCAGGGTGGAGGCTACAGTTCGCCGCAGCTCGTCACCATCGACGGCGTCGTCCAGATCGTCCTGCCGAGCGGCGGTGGCATCACCGCGGTCGCGCCTTCAGATGGCTCGGTGTTGTGGGAAAACACGTGGGAGCCCGGGACCAGCATCGTGCAGCCCGCTGTCGTTGCTGGCGGCCTGGTGTTCAGCGGCGCCGACATGATGGGCGCCGTTGGTCTGCGCCGGATCGCTGTCGTCCACAGCGAGGCCGGATGGTCCGTCGAGGAGCGCTGGACGTCGCGCGGGTTGAAGCCGTACTTCAACGACTTCGTCATTCACGAGGGGCATGCGTACGGATTCGACGGCAGCATTCTCGCCTCGATCGACCTCGCCAGCGGCGAGCGGACGTGGAAGGGCGGGCGATACGGCCACGGACAGATGATCCTGCTGCCCGAACAGGACGTCCTGCTGGTGTTGTCCGAAGATGGTGAACTCGCGCTCGTGAGTGCCACGCCGGACAGGTTCACCGAAGTGGCGAAGTTCAAGGCGATCGAAGGGAAGACATGGAACCATCCGGCGGTCGCGGGCGACGTTCTGCTCGTCCGCAACGGTGAGGAGATGGCCGCTTTTCGCCTGGCGCGTGCTCGACGGTAGGGTGTTCGGCTCCCGGCTCGCGTAAGATCGTCACGAGCCATGAGCACGGGCACCGAGCCGGTACCAGCGAAGCGCACGTTCCTGTCATCCCTGAGCGTCTACACCGAGCGCGCGCCGCTCGTCATGATCGCGCTCGGTTTCGCCGCCGGGCTTCCCTACCTTCTCATCTTCGACACGCTGTCGGCGTGGTTTCGCGCCGCAGGGCTGTCGCTCGAAGTGATCGGCTTCTTCAGCCTGGTCACGCTGATCTCCACGTTCAAGTTCCTGTGGGCGCCGTTCGTCGACCGTGCGGCCGTGCCGGGACTCACCGCCTGGCTCGGTCATCGCCGGTCGTGGATGCTCGTGTGTCAGGCCGTCATCATTCTCGGACTCTGGCTCGTCGCCGGTACCGATCCCACCCGCAGCCTCGGCACCGTGGCGGTGTTCGCCGTCCTCGTCGGCTTCGCTTCGGCGACGCAGGACATCGCCATCGACGCGTGGCGCATCGAGGCGGCGGAGGAGTCGAAGCAGGGAGCGATGGCGGCGGCGTACCAGTGGGGCTACCGCGTTGCGATGATCGTTGCCGGCGCGGTCCCGCTGCTGCTGGCCAGCTCCTACGGCTGGAACTTCTCGTATGCCGTGATGGCGGCGCTCATGAGCATCGGCGTGCTCGCCGTGATGGCTGCTCCTCCAGAGCAGCGGCATGCGATCAGGCCGATCCACGCCGAGGGTATCCGGCCGGCGCCCGTCCGCGAGGCGCTCGAATGGATCGCGAGGCTGGCGATTCTCGCGACCGGCGCGCTGCTGCTGGGGTCGGGACTGGCGGCGAACGCTGGAGTTCTGGGTGGCCTGCTTAGTGCGCTCGGTGCCTCGGGTGCGCGAGATGCGGTGCTCGCCGCGTGGGCATCCGAGTCGGCCGTGTGGGTTCAGCTCGCCGCCGTGATCCTCGGCTTCGCCGTCATCGTCGCCGCCACGCTGCCGCTGCCAGGGGCGCGCACGCGGCCTGGTGTCTACCTTTCGTCAGCGCTGGCCGACCCGTTGCGCGACTTCTTCTCGCGCTATCGTTCGGCGGCGGGATTGATCCTGGCGCTGATCTGCCTGTACCGGATTCCGGACTTCGTACTGAACATCATGAATCCCTTCTATCTCGACCTGGGTTACTCGCTGGTCGAGATCGCCGAGATCCGGAAGATCTACGGCGTGGGGATGACGATGTTCGGGGTGTTCGTCGGGGGGCTGATCGTCGCGCGTTATGGTGTGCTGCGCGCAATGGTGATCGGCGCCTTCGCGGGGCCGTTGAGCAACCTGCTGTTCATCTGGCTCGCGTTCCAGGAACACAGCCGGTGGTCGTTGTTCATCGCGATCGGGCTCGACAACGTCGCCGGTGGCATCGCCGGGACCTGCCTGATCGCCTATATGTCCAGCCTCACGTCGATCGGCTTCACGGCCACGCAGTACGCGCTCTTCTCGGCGCTCTATGCGCTCCCGGGACGCCTGATCGCGTCGCAGTCGGGACGGATCGTCGAAACCGCCGCGCGCTCGGCCGACGCCGGCGGCGCGTTCTCGACGCTGAAGGGCATCGTCATGGCGCAGGCTCCGGAGAACTTCGCCACGGCGGTCGAACGATCCGGTGTGAGTCCCGCGGCACTCGGGTCGGGTTACGTCGTGTTCTTCTCGTACTCGACGCTGATCGGCGTGTTTGCGATCCTGCTCTCGTTCCTCGTGCTGCGGCGACAGAGCCGCGAGGAACAAGCGCGAGAAACAACAACAGGACCGCCCTCCCGTCCACATCAGCGATGACGCGATCGAGGGACGGCGGAACCGAATCGGCCCGCCTGTCCCCGCGAGCCGTCATCGATAGAACACGTACTGCGTCGTGTAGGGCACCATCGCGCGCGCCCCGATGTCCGCGGTTGTGCTGCAGCCGCTCGCCGGTGCGCGCCCGCCGTCCGTGTTCACGCGCTGGATGAAGGTCGTGCGCGCCATCTTGTCGCCCCACGCCGGCCCGTACTCCACTCCGGTGACCCTCAGCAACAGCCAGGGGATCGCGCCGGGGTTCACGTAGTCTGGTTCAGCGTAGCTGGCGATCGCGACCGCCCAGACGGTGCTCGTGTCACGCGAGTGCCGCCAGGTCGCCTGGAGTGCGCCGCCCTGATCGGGATTCGGACTCAGATAGTGGGTCAGGAGCTGCTCATCCTTTTCGTTGAACAGCGTCGCCTGCGGACCATGGAACGCCCACGTCACGCCGCCACCCGAGGGCATGCACACATAGTTCTGGGTTCCGCTCGCGTGCGTGATCAGGAAGGCCTTGTGACCGGCCGGGACCTCCAGGTTGTCGGGTACGCGCGGCGCCCGCACGCGTTCCTGCGCCTGCCCTGGAACCGCGACGCTCAAGGTAAGCAAAAAGGCCGTCGTTCTCCACATCATGATGTGCTTCTCTCTTTCGCTGGACGGTGTTTCCGATTGCTGCCTGGAGAATCGGAATGGACGGAGAGAAGACGACAGAGCAGCCGCTACGGCAGGAGCATGGAGCGATACGCAGCCGCACGCTCGCGTTTGCCCCAGGCGGTGTAAAGCTCGACGAGACGGTCCATCGTGCTCTTCATGTGGTCGGCGCGGCGTACAGGAGAGGCTTCGATGTCGCGGCGGGCTTCGAGCAGCGCGACTTCGGCCTCGGCGTAGCGGGCCTGCTTCAGCAACGCCGCACCGAGCAGACTCTTCGCTGCGCCGATGCTCCAGTCATCCTCGGCAATCGTACGGCGCCGGCTCGGAACGACGTTGGGGACGAGCGCGCGGACCTTCAAGCCTTCGCGGGCGAGCGTCTCGGCGGTCGCCGCGTGGCCGCGGTCCAGTTCCACTGCCGCCGCGTGCAGCGAGAAGATCGCGGTGAGCTGATGGTGTGACCCCAGCACGTGCTGCGCGATCCCGAGAGCTTCCGCGAGCGCAGCGGCGGCATCGTCGTGTCGTCCCAGCCGCGAGAGCGCATGGGCGAGACTGTTGAGCGAAAGCGCAACGACGGGATGGCGTTCACCAAGGGCCTTGCGCTGAAGTACGAGCGCCTCGCGGATCCCGGGTTCTGCGCCGGCGGGATCTCCGCGGGTCAGCGCGATCAGCGCGAGGTCGTGAATGGTCGTCGCGACGTTCGGATGCGTGTCGCCGCGCGTCTCGCGGTTGATCTCCATCGAGAGCCGCAGGAACGTCTCCGCGCCTTCGAGATCGCCGTTCAGGCGAAGAACGGATCCGAGATCGCTCAGGCTGACGGCCGTTTCGCGGTGGCGTTCGCCGAGGACCGTCCGGCGGATCGTGAGCGCCTCGCGATGAAGCGGTTCGGCGCGCAGGTTCTGTCCCTGATCCTGGTAGAGGCGTCCGAGTTCGGCGAGCGTCACGGCAACGTCTGGCCCCTGCGCACCGAGCAGCTTCCGTCGCATCTCGAGCGCCTGTTCCAGCACGCGGCCTGCTTCTGCGTAATCGCCTTTCTCACCCAGCAACACCCCGAGGTCGTGCAACGTCTGCGCGATCCGGACGTGCTCGTCTCCGAACGCCAGCCGTCCGCTCGCAAGCGCCTGCTGGAGCAGCGGCGCGGCCTTGTCGTACGCGCCCAACCGCCGGTAGGTTCTGCCCATCATCGTCAGCATCTCGGCCTGGATGTCGGGCTCACCGATGAGGTCCCGCCGGACTTGCTCCGCACCGGCATCGAGAAGCTGACGGACCGTCGGCTCCGCGTCGCCTCTCGTGGCATACGGATCGGCGCTCGTCAGCAGTCCCAGCAGCAGATTGCTCACCTTCACGGCCTTCGCGGCCTCGCGCTGGGCGCGGTCCCGCTCCGCGGAGAGGCGGCCGGTGTGCACCCAGGTCATTCCGGTCACGAGCATGACGACGGCAGCCGTGGCGGAGACACCGGCGATGTGTCTGCGGACGAATCTCGCCGCGCGATACTCGAGCGTGTCGGGCCGCGCGCTGATCGGCTCGTGACGAAGGTAGCGGCGAAGATCATCGGCCATCGCGGTGACCGACGGATACCGATGTGACGGATTCTTCTTCAGCGCCTTGGCGACGATCGTGTCGAGGTCGCCGCGAAGCGTGCGACGCAACCTGGCCGGCGTCGTCCCGTACCGAGCGGCGCTCATCGTCTTTCCGCTCGCCGAGTCGGTGCAAGCCGTCACCGCATCCGACACTCGCGGCGGGTCGGTGTCCACGATGGCACGAACCAGCGCGGCCGGCGTCGCGGCGTCCTGAGCTGGATGTTGCCCACTGAGGAGCACGTACAGCAACACGCCCAGCGCATACACGTCCGTCGCCGTCGTGACTGGACCGCCGGACAACTGTGTCCGGTGCGGCGTACTCCGGCGTCAGGGCCGCGGCCCCCTCGCGGGTGAGCGGGATCCTCCCGGAACTGAGCGCTTCACCCCCGGCGCCATCGGGATCGATCAGTTTCGCGATGCCGAAGTCGAGCAGCTTGACCTGCCCTTCGGTGCTGACGAGGACGTTTGCCGGCTTGATGTCGCGATGGACGATGAGGCTCGCATGCGCGTGAGCGACGGCATCGAGCACGTCCAGGAAGAGGCGGATCCGCGCCTCGATGCCGAGCGCGTGCTCGTCGCAATAGCGATCGATGCTCACGCCGTCCACGTACTCGAGAACGAGGTACGGCTGTGCGCCCGGCGAGACACCCGCATCGATCAAGTGCGCGATCGCCGGGTGCCGCAGGCGCGCCAGGATCGTTCCTTCACGCCGGAACCGCTCCTCACCGCCGTGGCCCATCAGTGAGACGTTCAGCAGCTTGACGGCGGCCCGGCCCTTGAAACGCCCGTCACAACGCTCGGCGAGCCATACGCTGCCCATCCCTCCGTGTCCGGCGGGAGCGATCAGTCGGTAGGCGCCGAGGACCTGTCCGGCGAGCGAAGCCTGCGGCTGCGGCGGCGTGAGGACGGCCTGCTCCAGGAAGCCCGACGAGTGAAGCAGGTCCTGCTCGACCAGCATCGCGTGCAGGTCGGCGGCGAGCGCGGGATCCGTCGCGCGAATGGAGGCAAGCCACGCAGCGCGATCCCGCGTGGGAAGATCCAGCGCTTCGTCCAGGTAGGGGCTGAGGGTGCGCCAGCGATCAGGGTTGATGGGGGCCATCGACGCTCCCCGCGGAGGAACGCTCGCTGCTGATCGCGTGGTGCAGGTACAGGCGCCCCTTCTCCCACTTGCGCTGGATCGTCCGCTCCGACACGCCGCGCATGGCGGCGATCTCGGCGAACGAAAAACCGCAGAAGAACTTCAGGTCGACGATCTCGGCCAGCTCGGGTTCGACGTCGGCCAGTTCGTCGAGCGCGTCCCCGATCCGGATCAACACCTGCGGTTCCATGATCCGGTCGGCATGGTCGAACGCCAGCGACGTGATGTGGAACAGGCCGCCGCGCTTCTCGGAGCGGCGCCGCCGGACCTCATCGATGATCAATCCCCGCATCACGCGGCCGGCGTAGGCCATGAAGCGTGCGTGATCGACGAAGACCGTCCCTTCGCGGCTCGAGATGGAGAGGTACGCCTCGTGGAGGAGGGTCGTCACGCCGAGTCCGCCGATCCGGCCCCGCCGGTTCAGTTCGCGACGGGCGAGCCGATGAAGCTCCGCATACAGGGTTCCAAAGAGAGCGTCGGCGACGATCCGTTCGTCACCGGCCGTGCCGCTTGCATCCACGGAAGCGTTCATGGGCGTCCTTCCATCCATATATCGAAACCCGAAGGACAAAGACGACACGGCCGTCCGGCACGTTCTCGGCCGGCCGACAGCGCAGTATAAACCCAGCGAGATCAGTCCGTTACGGTAATCACGGCAGACCGCCGTGGCCTTCCAGCACGCCTTTCGATTCTCCGGACAAAGGCCAGCCGCCGGCGGCGTCGTGACAGCCGGGAGCGTGAAGCGCAGCGGATGAAGGCCGGGCGCGGAATTGGTTCGGGCGGCAGCCGCTCCCTCGTGCCACGCTGCCGACGGCTGTGAGGCCCGAAGGCCACGAAGAACACGAAGCACACGAGGGGGAACACGAAGCCTTTGGGTGGATCGGGTGAAGTCGACGGCCGTGCTTCGACTTGGCGAGGATCGGCACTGCTGCTGATGGCGAGCAGAAAGCCTACAGATCGTGATCTTCTTCGTGTTCGTAGTGTTCTTGGTGCTCATTGTGCCAGCAGCCGTCGGCTTCGTGACAGCCGCGAGGGTGAAGCGCAGCGGATGCAGGTTGGACGCGGAACTGGTTGGGGCGACAGCCCCTCGACCTGTCACGCTGCCGACGGCCGTTGGGCACGAGGGCCACTAAGAACACGAAGGACACGAGGGGGAACACGAAGCCTTTAGGTTGGTCCGGGTGAACTCGACGACCGTGCTTCGACCTGCGAGGATCAGCACTGCTGTCTGGATCGCGAGCAGAAAGCTAAGAGAGAGTGACCTTCTTCGTGTTCGTAGTGTTCTTGGTGTTCTTTGTGCCAGCAGCCGTCGGCGTCGTGACAGCCGCGAGGGTGAAGCGCACCGGATGCAGGCTGGACGCGGAACTGGTTGGGGCGACAGCCGCTCGACCTGTCACGCTGCCGACGGCCGTTGGTCACGAAGGCCACTAAGAATACGAAGGACACGAGGGGGAACACGAAGCCTTCGGGTGGATCGGGTGAAGTCGACGGCCGTGCTTCGACTTGGCAAGGATCGGCACTGCTGTTCTGATCGCGAGGAGAAAGCCAAGAGATACCATCGCCGACCTGCTCCAGCGCGAGATCGGCAACGCTCGCGTCCGGGCCGGCCTGCACTGGCGGATGCCACGGGAGCGGCTTCCTCATTTGTCGGGGAACCGCTCCCACCCGCGGAAATGACGGCGGCGCCCGCCGAACCCGCGGCCATAGGAGCGATCGGACCACCGCTGCGGCGTGAGGGCGGCATTGGCGGCTTTCGACTCGCAGTTGCCGCAGGAGCCGCACGGGTCGCGAACGGCCGGATCGCCGAAGTACCGCAGGATGGTCGCGCGCAGGCACTCGCTCGTCTGCGCGTAGGCGATCATGCGCTGCAGCTTGCGATGCTCGATCGCCTTGCGACGCGCCACTTCCTCGGGTGCGACCGCAACTACCCGCCGCCCAGGTTGTGGACGTCGCGGACTGTCGATCAGGAACTCGCGGGTCGAGACGTCTACATAGTCCCAGAGCAACGTCGCCGTGGCCCGCCGGCCGTCGCGGCCGGCCCGGCCGATCTCCTGGTAATACGCTTCGACCGATCCGGGGATCGCATAGTGCACGACGGCTTCGACATCAGGACGATCGATCCCCATGCCGAACGCGTTGGTGGCACAGACGATGCGCAGCGAGCCGTTTGCGAACGCATCCTGCACTCGCGTCCGCTCCTTGTCGTCGAGCCCCGCGTGATACGCGGCGGCGCGGATGCCGGCCGCATTCAGCGTCTCCGCGGCAGCTTCAGTGCTCCGTCGCGTGGCCGCATACACCAGTGCGCGGCGTCCCATCACGAGCCGCGGGAGCAGATCGTCCTTCTCTTCAGGGCCGCCGACCGCTTCGACGCGCAGGTAAATGTTGGGCCGATCGAAGCCTGCGACGAGCACGCGCGGCGAGTGCAGCCCCAGCAGCGCCGCGATGTCGTCACGCACTTCCGGCGTGGCGGTCGCGGTGAACGCGGCAATCGGCGGACGCCCGATGGTGCCGTCCATCCGCCGGCATCGCGCGGCCACGGTGCGCAGCCGACGGTAATCGGGACGAAAGTCGTGGCCCCACTCCGATACACAGTGCGCTTCGTCGACGATGAAGCGGGAGATCGTCATCTCGCCGAGCAGCCGCACGAACTCGTCCGACGCGAAGCGCTCCGGCGCCACATAGAGCAGCCGCCACACGCCCTTGCGCGCGGCATTCGTCACCTCGCGCCGCAGAGCAGGGGCAAGCGCCGAGTGCAGTGCTGCCGAAGGGATGCCGCGCCGCCTCAGTTCGTCCACCTGATCCTTCATCAGCGAGATGAGGGGGGAGACCACGAGGGTCGTTCCGCCGAGGACCATCGCGGGCAACTGGTAGCCGAGCGACTTGCCGGAACCGGTCGGCATTACGGCGAGGACGTCGATGCCGCTCAGCACGGCGGTGACCACTTCTTCCTGTCCGGCGCGAAACGCACGGTGGCCGAAGTGGGTCCGCAGCGCGTCCAGCAGATCGATCGTGGTGTCGCAGGGGGCAGTCATCGTGTCCGACGACGACGACGATGCCATCGTCTGCGAGCCAGATCAATATGGCAAATTCTGCAATACCATTTGCGATACGTCCGCTGCGAGGGGACGTGACCTTCCGCCGCGGTTGAGAGGACATCATCGTGATCGTTCGTGAGCAAGGCGAAACAGTACTGCTCATCACGCAGCCGGACCACGCCCGCCTGTCCGGCCGCATCATGGAACGCTGCGTCCCGCTGCTCGACCGGCCGCGACGAGGCGCCATCCTTCGTGCGATCGCGGAACACGACAACGGGTGGGCGGAGGAGGACGCGTCACCGGCGCTGGATCCGGAAACCGGGCGCGTCGTGGACTTCGTCAACGCGCCGCTCGCCGTGCGCCACCGCGTGTGGCCGCGCGGTGTGGCGCGCCTCGCGAGTGATCCCTGGGCGGCGGCTCTCGTCGCGCAGCACGCGATCACCGTCTACGACCGGTTCCGGCCGGATCCCGAATGGGCGTCGTTCTTTTCGACGATGGAGGCGATGCGGGACCGGATGTGCGGCGTGGCCGGTCTGCCGCTCCACGAGTTGCTGGATGACTACGTGTTCGTGCGCCTCGGCGATCTGATCTCGCTGACGTTCTGCACCGGGTGGACCGACGAGCAGCGCTTCGGGGGCTGGAGCGTCCGCCGCAACGACACCCGCCTCGTCGTCCGGCCCGATCCATTCGACGGGCAGGTCGTCCCGATCGAGATCCACGCCAGGCGGCTTCGGGGCGGTCCGTTGAGGAGCGACACCGAGTTGCATGAAGCCCTTGCCGCCGCTGCATCGATCACGCTCGAGGGAGACGTGTGCGGCGCCTGATCGGTCGCCGGGTGTTGGGGCACGGTCGGGCGACAGCCACTCCCGGCTGGAACTCACAGAGCTCGCAAAGATCGCGGAGGGAACTCGACGTGGACGAAGAGCGGCCTGCGGCGCCGGCCGTTGGCCGGCGTAGGGGCTGACGTGAACCGGCGCGCACGAACCGCACGCGCGTTTCCATGGCGGCTCGTGCGCGCCGGTTCGCGTCAGCCCCACCGCGCCATCAGGCGCGGCCGCAGGCCTCGTACCAGCCGTCTATATCCTTGTGCTCCGCGATCTCCGCGCGCTCTGTGCGTTCCAGCCGGCGGTGGCTGCCGGTCGAATTACATACAGTGGCTGTCGCCTGAGTGGCGTCAACTCTGATAGCCCCGCCGGGCCTGGGGGTAGGCGTTCTCGCGCCGCACCTTGACGTCGATCGTGTGATACCCGGGGATCTCGACACCCTTGGGCGTGTAATACAGGACGTAGGTGGAGCGGAACTCGCTCAGGACACGGCGGAACGTCGCGCCGAGGTCGACGCCGGATGCGACCGGCAGCACGCTTCCACCGGTTTCGGCCGCGAGGTGCGCGAGAAGCGCCTGGTGCGGCGGCGTCGGTCCCATCCTCTGGATTGTCGTGCTCAGCGGCAGGCCGATAGGACCGCTTCTGGTGATGATGATCGGGGGCACGGAGGCGCGCGGCATCACGAACGTCAGCGTCGCTCTCGTCCGTTGCGCCACCTCCGTCAGCGTGTCGATCCCGGTCGTGCTGCTGCTGTCGCGCCCATCGGTGAAGAAGACGATCAGTTGACGACGATCAGGTGACGACTCGGACGTCAGCGTGACGCTGATCGCATCGAAGAGCGCGGTGCCGCCGGCTGCCGCGGCCTCGCGCATCGCGGCTTCCACCACCTTGACCTCCCGCGTGAAGTTGGTGACGCGGCTGACGCGCATGTTGAAGAGGACCAGCTTCAACCGGTCGTCCCGTCCGAGATCGCGCATGAGCTGCACCACGCCCCGCTGCAACCGATCCAGGGTCGCACCGCTGACGCTGTGACTGACGTCGAGCGCAACCGTCACGTCGATCGGCAGTTTGCCGTAGCTGACGGTCTCCACCTGCTGGAGGACGCCGTTGTCGTAGATCTCGAAGTCCTCGCCCGACAATCCCGTCACGGGACGGCCGGCGCGATCACGAACGTTCACGTCGACGGCGACTGCTGCTGCGCTCGATCGGAACACCGGACGTTGCGGGTCCTGCGCTCCGGATGCCTGCGTCAGAGCGACCGCCAGCGCCAGAACACAAACCAGCATCTTCATCGGCTCATCTCGCGCACGCGCGCCATGGCCGCGCCATAGAGGCGAAACTGCCCCTGCCAGTACATCCACCATGGGTCGAGCGGTGGCTCCAATTCGGCCTGAATCGTTTCTGCAAGCGCTTCGGCTCCGGCGCGATCCCCGAGCAGGAGCAGGGTGTTCATCAGCGCCACGCGCGCGGATTGCGCCCTGGGCACGATCTCGAGCGCGGCCCGATAGGCGGCCGCGGCATCCGTCTGCTGGTCCAGCGCATCCAGCACGTGACCCTTGAAGAGCGCGTGCAGGTAACGAAGATGGACATCTGCGATCGCGCCCTTTCCTGCGAAATCCAGCTGCGCGAGCGCGAGACGGGATTGTCCCGACCGGAGCAGGAAGTGCGCGTAGCGGATCCGCGCTTCGGTGGCGACCTCCGGAAGCTGGATTGCGGCCTCGTAGTATTCGCGAACGGTTGATGCGTCGACTGACGACTCGTCCGCGGACGTCGGGCTCGCTGCGTTACGCGTGGTCAGCCACGCCACGTCGGCGGCGATTGCGCGAGACAGAATGAATCGCGGTTCGTCCGGAAAGCGCTGCAGCGCACGCTCGACGAATGTGCGGGTGACGCCGGGTCTGAGGGATCCCTCGAGCATGGTCAGCACGGCAAAGTGCCAGTACCGCTCGAACGTGTCCGGCTCCAACGGATGGCGCACGAGCCGCGTGAACCGTTCCAGCAGCGCGTAGCCTTCCTTGCGGATCTCTTCGGGCAGTGAGAACACCACGGTGTCCGCCAGTTCGATCGCGAATACGGCTTCTCGCCTCGGCGCCGCGGGCCAGGGATTGCCTCGGTCCTGGAACTCCCGGATCAGTCGTGCCGGATCCTTCACGCGACGCAGTCCTTCGACGACGGCTTCGTAGGATCTTGCGTCATAGGCGTCGATGAGTCCGCGCAGGGTCGTCATATCGGCTGGTGTGGATCCGGCCGTACCGCCGGGCGCGGGACCGTCAACCTCGATCGCATAACCGCGGCGCGAACGCACGACGTAGTTGCGGGATGGGACCTTGACCTCGATCGCATGCCAGCCAGCGCGCGCGACACCGCGCGGCGTGTAGCGGAGCACGTAGCCGCTCCGAAAGTCCTCGAAGGTGCGCGTGAACGTGCTGGTGAGCGTCGGCACGCTCAGTCCGGAAGCCTTGTGGAGACCGCCTCCGGTCGCTTCGGCGCCCGTCGCGAGCGCCGTCCCGTCCGGAGTCAACCCGTGAACGGCGTTAACGAGGCGGCGGCGGAACGGCGACCAGAACTGTCGCGTCGGCCAGCAGATGCCCATGTACTCGCATTGAAATCCTGCTGCCGCATCGTCGTTGTCGAGTGCGGTTTCCATCAGCACGAGATGGAAGAGCGTATCGGACCGCTCGGCGATCGATCGGAGCGCCCGTGCGTCGATCGAGCTGATCGTATCTTCCCCTTTCGTCCGCGCGATGACGACATGCCGGCGCGCGGGTTCCGTGGGATGGAGCATCGCCGCGGCAATCGTGTCGTAGAGAGCGGCAAGTCCATCTGACTCGTACGAGCGAAACGTCAACGGCGCTGTCGACGGGGACATCGGTGTGAGGAGCTGAACGTGACGGTCTATCGCCAGTACCCGGATCCGATCCTCGGGCCGGAGCAGCGCGCGCACGCCGTCCAGTTCGCGCCGGAGATCGGCCTCGCGTTCGGCTCGAGCCGGCGCAGTCGTCCAGCGTCGATGCGAGTTTCCACTGAGGTCCACGATCAGCGTGAGATCGATCGGCACGGCGGTGCTCTCGATGCTCTCGATCCGTTGCCGCACGCCATTGTCGGTCAGGACGAAGTCCTCGACGCGCAGGTCCGTCACCGGGCGTCCGTCGAGGCGCACGGAGACGTCCACGAGGACCGCGTCGGTTGCGGTGCGGAACGTCTGGACCGGCTGGTCCGGCGGCGGGTCCCTGACCTGCGCGCCGGGCACGGCGGCCGTGATTACGATCGCGATCGGGAGCGTGCACAGCGTCCGCTTCATCGCAGGATCTCCGCGCGGAGCCGCGCGATCAGCTGAGGCCAGAAGCGATCGTCGGCACGAACGTAGGTACGCCACGGGTCGGCGGGACGATGGTCCTGCGCGAGCATCGCGGCAATGAGACGCTGCGCTTCGTCGCGCCGGTTGGAGCGGAAGAGCAGGGCGGCCAGCGAGATCGTGGCCGACTGCGCATGGGGGATCGTGGCGATGGCGCCGCGATAGGCCGCTTCCGCCTGCTCCTGGCGTCCGTGCTGCTCGAACGCGCGTCCTTTGAAATACCGCGCGAGGTAGATGACGTACGGATCACGGGTCAGCGACTCGACGGCATTGAACTGCTCGATCGCATCCGCCAGCGATTCGGGCAGCTCTGAGCGTCCGTCGTTCGGGCTCGCCGTATTCGACTGGCCGAACTGCATCCACATGACGCCGAGGCGCAGCATCGCTTCCGCGCCGACGTCGGGATCGCCGGCCAGGGCGCGATATGCCTGCAGCGCATCATCCGTCCACGCGCGATCGCGCGCGATCCCCTCGGCGAGGAGGAAACGCATCTCATGGGGGAAACGCGGCCGCACGTGTTCGAGGTGCTTGATCTCGTCCTGCGTGTTGCCGATTTCGCCGGCATCGACCCCCTTGCCAATACTGGTGTCGCCGACGAGGAACTGCGCGTCTTCGGCTCGTTGGGCCACTGACAGCGCAGCGAGCTGCCACCATCGTTCGACAGGCCGTGGTGTTTCGGTCCGGCGCAGCAACTCGCAGCCCCACTCGAGCAGGAGCGGCGGCGCTTTCCACCAGAGGACGTTGAGTGGCTGATAGCACTCGCTGACGTCTTCTTCGAGGCACATCGGCGGCTGCTTCTGTGTCACCTTCCACTCGGTCCACGCGCCGGCGCGCGCGGCTTCGAGCGCGAAGGTCGCGGCCACGAGTTCGCGGCGTTCGCGGTCCGCGGGATCCGCCGCGATCCAGCCGGGTCCGTCCTTTCTCAATTGCTCGAGGATCGGATCGAGCGTCTGGAGCGTCCGCAGCTCCTCCACGACGGCGGGAAACTTTCCGGCCGCATAGCGGTCGAGCATGTCGACGACCGACGGACTCGATGCCGCCGGCGCGGTGCCGAGGAGCACCGCCAGCAAGGCAGGGGTCAGACCTTGAATTTTGAATCTCCGTCAGATTCGTGCCAAGTCGGCGGCCTCACTATAGCCATTGTTGGCACGAAAAAAACAAAAAGGAAAAATTCAAGGTCTGACCCCTGGGTTTTGGCCCCGGGGGTAACATCGGCCGTATGCCGCGATACTCACTGCGCGTCAATGGACGCACGCACGAGGTGGAGGGTGAGGCGGCCGACACCCTGCTGTCGGTGCTTCGCTACGAACTCGGCCTCACCGGATCGAAGTACGGCTGCGGCGAAGGCTACTGCGGCGCCTGCAGCGTGCTCGTCGACGGACAGCTCGCACGCTCCTGCAGCGTCCGCCTCGCCGCCGCGGACGGCAAGCCGGTCACGACGATCGAGGCCGTGGCGGACGGCGATCGCCTGCACCCCGTGCAGGAAGCCTTCCTCGAAATCGAAGCTTTCCAGTGCGGATACTGCACGCCCGGGATGGTGATCGCCACCATCGCACTGCTCAGGGCCCATCCCGATCCGTCGGATGCGGACATCGCGCGGTTCATGGCGCGGAACGTCTGCCGCTGCGGGACGTATCCGCGGATCGTGCAGGCCGTGAAACTGGCCGCCGAACGCATGAGGATCAGCGATCGGGGAGGCGTGCGATGAACAGGCAACCCGACATCGAAGTCGAACGCTACGAATTCGACGCACCCGCACCGTACACGTTCGAGGTCGAGCGCCGCGACTTCATGCGCATCTTCGCCGTCCTCGGCGGCGGCCTGCTCGTGGTGTCGTCGGTCCCGCGCGCCGATGCCCAGGAATCAGGACGCGGCGGCCAGCGCCGCGCCGTGCCGCGCGAGATCGAAGGATGGCTGCACATCGACGAGCACGGCACGGTGACGGTCTACACCGGCAAGACCGAGATCGGCCAGAACATCCGGACCTCGCTCGCGCAGGCCGTTGCCGACGAACTGCGCGTGCCGCTCGCCAGCGTCACGATGGTGATGGCCGACACCGACCTTGTGCCGTACGACGCCGGCACGTTCGGATCGCAATCGACACCGCGGATGGCACCGCAACTCTCGCGCGCGGCCGCTGCGGCCCGCGAGATGTTGCTCGATCGAGCGGCGGAGCTATGGCATGCGGACCGCACGACGCTCAGCGCCATGGACGGCAAGGTCCGCGGCGCAGGGAAGACGATCACCTACGGCGAGCTGACGAAAGGGCAGAAGCTCACCGGCGCCATCGCGGCTGACGCCACTGTGGCCGCACCGGCCGCGTGGACGCTGCGCGGCACCGCGCAGAAGAAGGTCGATGGACGCGCGTTCGTGACCGGACGCCACGAGTTCACACCCGACCTGGTTCGTCCGCGGATGCAGTACGGCCGTGTGATCCGTCCGGCGGGGTACACCGGCACGCTCGTGTCTGTGGACGACAGTGCAGTCAGAACGAACAAGACGATCACGGTGGTTCGCGACGGCGACTTCGTCGGCGTTGTCGCGCCGACAGAAAGAGCCGCGACACACGCCGCAGCAGCGATAAAGGCGAACTGGCGCGTACCCGCCGGCGAGCCGTCCTCGACGACGATCTACGAGCACTTGAAGCGGACGGCACAGCCGTCGCAGGGCCGCAACTCCCGGAACGTCACCGGTGATCCGGTCACGGCACGCGCGTCGGCCGCGAGGACCTTCGACGCCAGCTACCGCATCCCGTACATCGCGCACGTGCCGCTCGAACCGCGAGCCGCCGTCGCCGAGTGGACCGGCAGCAAGTTGACCGTCTGGTGCGGAACGCAGCGGCCGTTCGGCGTTCGTGCGCAGCTTGCCGACGCGTTCCGCATGCCGGAGGATCGCGTCCGCGTCATCGTGCCCGATACCGGATCCGCGTACGGCGGCAAGCACACCGGCGAGCATGCGATCGAGGCGGCGAGGCTCGCGAAGGGAGCGGGCGTTCCGGTCAAGCTGGTGTGGACGCGCGCGGAGGAGTTCTCGTTCGGCTATGCCCGTCCCGCGGGCGTCATCGAGGTGAAGGCCGCCGTGGACCGTGATGGACGGCTCGTCGCGTGGGAGTTCGACAACTGGAACTCGGGCGGCGCCGGTATCCGCACGCCGTATGAGGTCCCGCATCAGCGGATCGAATTCCATCCCGCCGACTCGCCGCTGAAGCAGGGTTCGTATCGCGCACTCGCCGCGACCGCCAATCACTACGCGCGCGAGATGCACATGGATGCCATCGCACGCGGACTCGGTGTGGATCCCGTCGAGTTCCGCCTGCGGCACCTGAAGGACGAGCGCCTGCGCGCCGTGCTCACCGAAGCCGCGAAGAAGATCGGCTGGCCGGGCGGCTCGAACAGTGCGCGCGCACTCGGAATCGCCTGCGGAACCGAAAAGGGCAGCTACGTCGCAACCGCCGCAGAACTGTCGAACGCGGGGGACGGCTTCACGGTCGAACGTCTGGTCGTCGCCTTCGAGTGCGGCGCGATCGTCAATCCGGACGGCCTGCGCAACCAGGTCGAAGGGGCCGTCGTCCAGGGGCTCGGGGGCGCGTTGTTCGAAGCGCTCGAGTTCGAGAACGGTGCGCTCACGAATGGGACGATGCGCGAGTATCGTGTGCCGCGGTTCGCCGACGTACCGGTGATCGAGATGGTGTTGATCGATCGCCGGGATCTTCCGTCCGCCGGCGCGGGCGAAACGCCGATCGTCTGCGTCGCGCCGGCAATCGGCAGCGCCGCGCGTGCGTTGGGGACCGTCGATACCGCGTTGCCCGTTCGGATGGCGCCTTCTGCGTAACAGGGCGCGACTTTAGTCTGCGCCTCGGGTGACGTGAGCATGCGACCCGTCAACGTCGTCGATCTCTTCTTGCGTCACCCTCGACTTCTGCCGTACCATCTGCGGGTTTCCTCACAACTGCAAGGCGGGTACTGCAGCCCGCTCTTGGTCTTCTTCGGGTGGGTCCAAACCTTGTCGGAATCGGAATCCATCGCATCACGCACATCGAGCGGCAGCGGCACACACCACGCTGCCGATGAACTGCTCCCGGAACTGACGGCGCGCGCGAACCCCGAACGCGAGGGGTTGCCGCGCAACTATCGGATGCGGGCCGACGCGCACTACGTCGACCAGCTCGAATCACCGGCGACGCCAATCATCCGGCTGGTGAAGACCGCGCAGATCGAAGCGCCCGACCTGCCGCCGGCGGCGGATGTGGAGGCGCTCACGACGTCGATCGGAACGCACGGCATCCTGCAGCCGCTGCTGGTGCGTCGCCACGGCGGACGCTACAGCCTGATCACGGGGCGAAAGCGACTCGCTGCCGCGCTCGCGGCCGGGCTCGCCGCCGTCCCATGTGTGCTGCACGAAGTCGAAGGCGCCGCCGCGGCGGCGCTGGCCGAAGCGGCGAACCTCCGGATCGGCGAGGCGCGCGCGCGTGACGAGGCGACCGAGGCTGGGATGCGTCCTCTCCTTGACGCGCTGGCCGCTGACCTTGCGACCATCCGCAACTCGATCTCGCTGCTGCGGGTGGACCGCCCGAGTGCGCTGTCTCAGAAAGTGGGTGCGGACCTGATCGAGTCGCAGACCGCACGCGCCACCTGGTTGCTCGAGGCCTCGGCGCCGGCGCCGGACGAAGACCGGCTCGTGCCGCTGGGTGCGATCGTCCAGCGCGTGGCGGACGGGTTCCACGCACACGCTTCGCTGATCGGTCTGCAGCTCGACGTCTCCGTAACACCGCCAGCCGCGGTCTGGAGACTGCCCGAGCATGCATCGGTCACCGCCATCACCGGCGCCATCTTCGGAACGCTGGCATTGATCGAAGGAGCCACGAACCCGAAGCTCGAACTCCACGCCGACGCACCGCACGGGCGCACGCTGAAGGTCGAGATCGTTCAGCGCGCGGTGCGCGTGCCGCCAGGGATCCTCGCCAGTCTCGACTCCGAGCACCCGGTGGACCTCGTCCCGGCGGTCGCGCTGCGAACCGCGCGGCAGGTCACCACTGCCCACGGTGGAACGGCGGAACTCGGCGCACTCCCGGGATCTGGCAGCGTCCTGCAAATGACCTTCGTCAATCCGCTCGTGGCTGGTTAGTGGCGACAGCCGCTGCAAGTGGTCCGGGCGGCAGCCACTTTCCGTTGGATCTCACAGAGCGCGCGGAACTCGTAGAGGCCTGGGCGAATTAACAGAGCTGAGGCCGGCGGCGCCGGCCGAGGCCGGCGTCGTGGATGGGGAGCCGCGGGCGCCCTACGAGCCGCCCATGATCCACAAGCGGCTCGTAGGCGCCAGCGGTTCCCCATCCACACCGCGCTTCGCGCGGCCGCGGGCCGTAAGCAGTCGTTCCGATATCGAGGCGGCTTCGCGGTCTTCGCGGGCTCCGCGAGTTCCAGCCAGGAGTGGCTGTCCTTCGACTTGTCGCCGTCCTAGGCCGTCTTCCGCTCGCGCATGCGGCGCACGGCGTTGCCGACGCGCACCGACTGGCCGAAGATCGAGCCCACCGGAAGGCCGAGCGGCAGCTTGTGATTGCCGACGGCCTTCAGCGCGGCCGAGGCGATGCATCCGCAGTTCGAGCAGTCCGGTGCACCGCCGAATTGACACGGCGAGATCTGCTTCTCGAAGTCAGCCGACACGCACGTCGTCGTCTGCGCGAAGATGCAGTCCTCGGGTGAGTCGGGCGGCTCCGCGTAAACCTTGATCAATCCTTCCGGCATCCGCAGCTTCGGGTACTGATGCCGGAGGGTCATCAGCGCCGCGACGACGCGCTCGCGGTCCGCCGGCGTGAGCTTCTCGTCGGAGACCTCGCCGATCTGCGGCGTGTAGAGCGACATCCAGATCTGCCGGACGTTCGGGTTTGCCGACCACAGCCGGATGAATTCCTCCAGGTAGCCGTCGCGCTGCACCTGCTGGCGCGTGACGGTGCAGTGCACCGTGATCTGATGTCCCTCGATGTGCTTGAGGATCCGGTTGTACGTCGCGGGCGTCCGCCTCGCGTCGTGCTCGGGCTGCAATCCGTCGATCGACACCACGATCTGCAGGCGCTCGAGGCCCGCCCATTCGACCGGGATCGGCCTCACGGCACTCGTGACGACCTGCGTGTAGATCCCGCGTTCGGCCAGTCGCGGCAGGATCTGGCCGAGTTCCCGATACCGCACCAGCGGTTCGCCACCGATGATCGAGACGTGGATCGGCTGGTGCTTGTCGACCAGGTCGAAGAACCTGGCCACGAGTTCGTCCCCCTTGTAGTCGGACACCTGCCGGAGCGTGACACCACCGCCGAGATGTTCATCGCCGTATGCGTAACAGCCGGGGCAACGGAGCGGGCATTCGCGGGTGATTTCGATTGAGAGCGCGGGGCGATAGCCTCTGAGGATTCGTCCCCAGGCGGTGAAGATTCCGTCCATTTCCAGCCAGCATAGTGCGGCCATGACCCAACAGTCGAGTGTTTGTTGCCGGACGAGAACTGTTGACCTTGCTCGCGGGACCGGCGAAACTTTGTCCGTTACCCGTGCCGCGAAGGCCACACTCGGACAATCGGGAGTCCTCCAGCTCGCTCGTTGAAGCGGTCGCGCGTGAGCTGTGCCGGCTGGCGCGCGATCAGCGCGTCCAAGCCGGAGGCGCTGGCTTGTCGGCCGCGGACTCCATTGCGCAGCTCTACGAGAGTTTCGCGAACGGCTCCGCGGACGCCGTCCTCGATCAATCTCCCGGCCTCCTCTGCGCGAGCGCCATGCGGACGCTCGTCGTCGAACACATGCGCGGAGCGGACCCGCAAGCCGGCTCGTTCGAAGAATCGGTCCTCGCCGTCGACGCGGCACTGGAGTCCGTCGAGCAGATCAACCCCCGGCTGGCCCGCGTCGTCGAATGCCGCTACTTCGCGGGGATGGGCGAGCAGGACACGGCACTTGCGCTGGGCGTCGACATCCCAGCTGCTTCGCGCGACTGGCGGCGCGCGCGGGCGTGGCTGCTGCGCGACCTGGCCTCGGGAGACGGCGCCGGCGAGGCAGCTCCGGCCCCGGTTGCGAATCCCACGTGGGTCGATGCGGTGTTCGACGATGCGCTGGCGCTGCCGGGCGACAGGCTCGAGGCGTTCCTGGAACGGTGCGCCGCCGCTCCTGGCGGGCTGCGTGGGTACGTGGAAGAACTGCTGGCTCTCGCCGCGGATTCGAACGACCGTCTGTCTGCGGACGCTCTTACACCGGAACTTCTCTGGTCGATTCTGATGAGCGGCGAAGTGGCGCCACCAGTCGACGCGGATCCGCTCGTACGACCCGCTGCGCCTGCCCCGTCGCCGCAAACACCAGGGGACTGGCGGATCGTACGAGAGCTGGGGGGAGGACGGCTCGGCCCGATCTACCTGGCCGAACGCGTCGGAACGCGTGGTGAGCAGAGGGGCGCATTGAGGTACGTGCCGCGCTCCGTGGCCGCCGACCTGACGGCACTCCGTTCACGTCCCGACTACAGGGCGTTGTCCTCGCTTCGCCACGACGGGATCGCCAGGCTGCTCGATTCCGGCGAATCCGGCGATGGACGTCTGTTCGTTGTCTCGGAGTACGTCGACGGCCGGTCGATCGACAGTCACTGCGACGACGAGCGGCTCACGATCGACGAGCGGCTGGAGCTGTTCTCGCGAGTGTGCGCTGCCGTGCAGTACGCCCATCGTCACCTGGCCGTGCACGGCGCGATCGAGCCGGCGAACGTCGTCGTCACGAGCGACGGGCAAGTCAAGCTGTTCGACTTCGGCCTCGCGGGTCTCGTGCTTCCGGTTGCGAGCCCCGAGAACGCAGCCTCGCTCGAGGCGATCCCCTCGTTGGAGTACGCCTCTCCGGAGCAGGTCCGCGGCAATCCAATCGCCGTGGCGTCGGACGTCTACCAACTCGGTCTTCTTCTCTACCTGCTCCTGGTCGGCGAGCCGGCGCAAAGCGTGACGCAGCCGACGCGGCCCGCGCTCGAGCATGCCGTCTGCCGGACGTCACCAGTGCTCCCCAGCGCGCGAGCCGCCATGGCGGGCGAGAAGAGTGCGGCCGCTCGCCGGCTCGGCCGCCGATCGTTTGCGCGCGCGCTTCAGGGTGATCTCGACGCCATCCTGATGTATGCGCTCCGGAAACAACCTGAACGCCGCTACCCTTCGGTGAGCCTGCTGCGGAGTGATGTCGATCGCTATCGAAAGCGGCTTCCGGTCTGGGCGCAGCCGAACACCCTCTGGTATCGCCTGCAAAAGTTCGCCGTGCGCCGCCGCGGCGCGGTAGCGGCCGCGGTGCTCCTGATCCTGCTCGGGGCGGCCACGCTGCCGGGACGGATCGCAGAGCGTGCACGGTCATCGCGCGAGAGTGCACGCGTCGCCGAAGCCGAGCAGTTGCTGGCGAGGATGTTCGTGTCAGCAGACACGAACGCCGGCGAGATGCCGAACGCCCTTCAATACGTCGAGCAGGCGGTCACGATCGCGCGGACGCAGCTGGCCGGGGAAGCGAAGAGCCAGGCGCGGCTGTTCACCGCGATCGGCCGCGCGTATACCGCGCTCGGCCACTATCAGCGGTCCATCGACATTCTCCAAGAGGCGCTGACACTCCGCCGCAAGGCCTTCGGCGGCGACAGCCTGGAAGTGGCCGACACCCTGGAGGCGCTCGGTGAGGCCCGCTACCAGTTCGGCCGTTACGACGAAGCGGAGACGAACTTCCGTACGGCGCTCGCCGTGCGATCCGTTCGCGAGGGCACGCGGACGTCCGGCGCCCTGCTCGCGTCGATCGGGCTCAGCGAGGTGCTGCACGCGCGAGGGCAGTTCGAGGCGGCGGAACCGATCCTTCGTGAGACGATCGCGAACCTCCGTCCGGAATCGAACGAATCGTTAGCTGACGCAGAGATACAGGAGCTGCTGCCGCGCGCGCTTCAGACACTTGCGAACGTCCTGCGGGACCGGGGTGTGCTCGGCGAGTCGGCGACTTTGTACGGCGAGGGGATCTCGCTGCTGCGGTCCGGTGATCACGAGCGAACGCTGCGCATTGCGGCCGTCCAGGCCGATCTCGGACGACTGCTGATCCTTCGCGCCGAACTGGACCGGGCGGAGTTCGAACTGGCCCAGGCGATCTCGACCTTGCGGCGACAGCACGGAGCCGCCCACCCGGCCCTTGGAGCCGCCCTTCGCGACCAGGCGTTCCTGCGCATGGAACAGGGGCGGCTCGATGAGGCGCAGGTACTGCTCGGGGAGGCTGAGCGGCTTCACGAGCAGCTGTTCGGCCGGACCAATCCAGCCGTGCCACGAATCCGCGCCGTCCAGGCGGAGCTGGCGCGGCGTCGCGGGGACCTGCCTCAGGCCGTCGTCGTGGCGACCGAGGCACTCGAGGCCCTGGGACGCCTCAACATGCCAGACCATCCAGGCACGGTGGAGATCCGTTCCACTCTCGCGCAGGCGTTGATGGCGCAGGGAGAGTTTCACCACGCGGCGCGCGTGCTTGGTCACGCGCTCACCGTTGCCGAGCGGGCGTTCGTCAGCTACGACCCGCGAATCTCCCGCCTGCAGACCGCGCTCAGACGGGCGGCCGGCAACGCCTCGAGCCGGGCCGTCCGGACCGCGCTTACGGGTTCAGTTCCCTGACCGGCCTCACCTCGATGCTGCCCTCCCGCGCGGGAGGAATCTTCGAGGCGACCGAGATCGCGTCGTTCAGGTCGCGCGCCTCGATGAGATAGAAACCGGCAAGCTGTTCCTTCGTTTCCGCGAAGGGCCCGTCGACCACCGTCACCCTGCCATTGCGCACCCGCACCGTCGTCGCCGTGTCGACCGGGTGCAGTGGTTCGGCGGCAAGCAACTGACCGCGCTCCCGCAGCCCGTCACCGCAGTTCGCGCACTCGCGGTCCGGCACGGCGTGCCACTTTTCTTTCTCGAGATACACCAGGCACAGATACTTCATCCGAATCCCCAGAGTAGTGTTCACACCAGTTGGTCGTGCGGCGGTGTGACCGTTCGACATCGCGTCAATCGCAACCCGGCGTTCATAGTTCGCCGTTCAGAGTTCGGCGTTTCCGAGCCGCTCAGCCCAACTCCGCGAGCCTCTTCTCGAGGAGTCGCCGTTCCGGTTCCTGCCGGGTCAATTCCAGCGCGCGCTGGAAGGCCTTCCGCGCTTGCGCGACGTCACCGGTCCGGCGCGAAAGCTCGGCGCGTGTCGCGTGCGCCAGCCGGTAATCGCGCAGGTCACCGCGGTTCAGAATCGCGTTCACAAGGCTAAGACCCACCGCCGGGCCGTCGCGCATTGCCACCGCCACTGCGCGATTCAACTCGATGACTGGCGACGGATCGCGTTCAAGCAGCGCGTCATACAATCCGACGATCTGGGCCCAGTCGGTCGCCGCCGGCTCAGCCGCTTCCGCGTGGACGGCCGCGATCGCCGCCTGGATCGTATACGCGCCGAATCCGGGACTGGACAGCGCCCGCGCCACGAGTTCACCACCTTCCGCGATCAGCGTCCTGTCCCAGAGCGACCGGTCCTGGTCCTCGAGGAGCACGATCTCGCCCGTCGGGGACGTTCGCGCCGGCCGGCGCGACTCGTGGAGCAGCATCAGCGCGAGGAGCCCGATCGCCTCGGCTTCCGGCAGCAACTCGACCAGTATCCGTCCCAGCCGGATCGCTTCGGCCGAAAGATCGTGACGCGTCAACGAGGCGCCCGACGATGCGCTGTAGCCTTCGTTGAAAACGAGGTAGATGACGCGGAGTACGGCGCCGAGACGTTCCGGCAGTTCAGCCTTCGCCGGGACCTGGTAGGGGATGCGCGCGTCGCGGATCTTGGCCTTCGCGCGAACGATTCGCTGGGCGAGCGTCGGAGCCGGCGTCAGAAAGGCGAGCGCAATTTCCTCGGTCGTCAGGCCGCAGACCTCCCGGAGCGTGAGGGCGACCTGCGCGTCCGGTGACAGCGCGGGATGGCAGCAGGTGAAGATGAGCCGGAGACGATCGTCTTCGACGCTTTCCGGTTCGGCCCAAAGGTCGGGATCGTCGTCAGAAGGACGTTGGGCGGCCGAGGTCTCGTCGAGCGGGTCGAATCGCGAACGGCGGCGGATGCCGTCGATGGCTTTGAACCGCCCGGCCGAGATCAGCCACGAGCGGGGGTTCGTGGGGACGCCGTCACGCGGCCACTGCTCGAGCGCGGCACGAAAGGCATCGTGCATCGCTTCTTCCGCGACGTCGAAGTCGCCGAGCAGGCGGATCAGCGTCGCCAGGACCCGCCGCGATTCAGAAAGGTAGACGGCGTTCACCGTCTCGTTTATCGTATTTGCCGCCTCCACCGGGTCCGATCACACCATCTTTGCAGCGTCGGCGCAACATGGACTGGTGAGGCAAGACGTAAAATCCTCATCGCCGAACTGCGATTTTGTGCTATATCCACGCGGCTATGTTTGCAACATCCAAATCCCTCTGTGTCATCTTTCTGGCGGTCACCTTCGCTGCTTCTTCGGTCTCCGCGCAGGACTCCCGCGCGGATGAAATCGCCAGAGCGCAGGCGGAAAAGAGCAAGCAGCTCCGGCCGAATACACCGTCCGGGGTCGAACGGACCCTCGATTGGCTGGAGGATTACTTCACCGATCCGAACACGGCTTACCTGACGTTCGGGGGTGTCTACCCGTCGGCCGGATTCGCACCCGGGCTGGCGGTCCGGCATGCGTTCGGACACGCCCGGTTGAACGCCGGTGGAGCGTTCTCGACGCGCGCCTACAAATCGGCGCACGTGTCGTTGAACTTCCCCCATCTGGCCGGCGAAAAGATCGAGATCGAGACCGAGGGCCGCTGGACCGACGCCACGCAAGTGCCCTTCTACGGCGTCGGCAACGACACCGGCAAGGACGACAGGGTCAACTACGGGCTCCGTATGCTCGAGGCAAACGGGTCCGTGGCGTTCAGGCCGGTCAAGTGGTACCGCATCGGCGCCGGAATCGGCGTCAATCGGGTCGAGGATCGCGAGGGGGCCGGCAGCCGCCCGTCGATCGAGAGCTTCGTGGGTCCGCTCCCGGCCGGGGGGATTTTCAACGAGGCGCGGTTCACCCGTGCCCGCGTCTTCACCGCCATCGACTGGCGCGAATCGGAAGGCTACAGCCGCCGCGGCGGGCTCTATTCGATCGCGCTCAACGATTACCGCGACGCCGACGACCGGTTCGGGTTCCGCCGCGTCGACGCCGAGATCGTCCAGCTCCTGCCGATCCTGAAGGAGCACTGGGTGCTTGCGTTCCGCGGTCTCGTTCAAACGACCGATGCCGATGACGGACAGTTCGTGCCTTACTACCTTCTGCCGACGCTCGGCGGCGCCCGCCGGCATCGCGGCTACTCCGACTTCCGCTTCCAGGACCGCCACATGATGCTGGTGAGCGGCGAGTATCGCTGGACGCCGTCACGCGTCCTCGACATGGCGCTCTTCGTCGATGCCGGTAAGGTCACGCGCGATCGGAGCGACCTGGATTTCGATGGTCTGAAGACCGCGTGGGGGATCGGTTTTCGCATTCACGGACCGACGTTCACGCCGGTTCGCATCGACATCGCGAGCGCGAAGGAAGGCGTTCGCGTGCATCTCACGGGCGGCGTAGCTTTTTAAGGAATTCGGACCCATGCGTTCCACACTCAAACTTCAGCTCACGTTCGCGGTGGCCGGCGTGGCGCTGCTCTCGACGGCCGCGACGACTCAGAACCCACGCTTCTACGATGACGATCCGCTCGCGCGCGTCGTCGACACCCAGGACGCGTCGGGAGTCAAATCGAAGTCGGTCAACCTCATCTACGACGAGGGACGTAACCTTCTGGGCAATCCCGGCGATCCCGACATGA
>DASWVN010000269.1:0-3023 GCA_036401215.1 Vicinamibacterales bacterium
GCGGCGCCGCCGAGCGCGGGCGGTGGAGCGACGACACCCGGAATCAGCGTGCCGAGCTGCGTGAAGTTCCGGCCGTTCAGCGGCAGTTCGACGATCTTCTTCTCGTCGATGACGGTGCCGAGCGTGGCGCTCGCGGTCTCGACGAGCGGCGAGTCGGCCGTGACCCGGACCGACTCCTCGAGCTGGCCGACGCTCATTCTCACGTCCACGCGTGACGTGCTTTCGACGGTGACGCGCACCCCCTCACGGAGAAAGGTCCTGAACCCCTGGAGGGTGGCCTTGATCGAATACGGACCTGGCTGGAGCAACGGGAAGGTGTAGAAACCGTCCGCTCCGGTGACGGTCGATCGGCTCTGGTTCGTATCGGTGTTGGTGACCTCCACCGTCACGCCAGGCACGACCGCGCCGGACTCGTCGGTGATGACGCCCGTTATCGTGCCTGTTGCCTGGGCGAACGCCGTGGCCGGCAGCAGCCAGCCTACAGCTAAGCCGAGACACAGCGCCCACATGACGTACCTGCGCATGTTCGCTCCCTTGTTGTGTGGTTACTGTTTGCCGCGTTCGTCGAGAACCCCGACCATGGGCACGCCCTCCGCCCGCGGCATCTCGAAGCCGAGCAGCCGGGCGGCCGTCGGCGCGATGTCGAGCTGCCGTGCGAGAGGGATCACGATCCCCTTCTGAATCCCTGCCCCCGAGAAGATCAAGCCTGTGTGCATCGCCTTGCCGTCCGGCACATAGCCGTGATCGCCGTGACGCGCGCTGGCGATGAGAAACTCGCCGGTCATTCCCGCAGCCGTCGTGTAGCCTTCGATCGGCTCCAGAAAAAGCAGCGCCTCGGGATCGCCGCCTCGTTCCGCGACCTCCCCGCGATCCACCACCCGGAACAGGCCCTTGTATCGGGTGTCAGCCAGGTCGCGGAAGAGACCTTCGACTCTTGCGGCGAGCGCTTCGTCGCCGGAATTCTTCAACCGGATCGCCGATCGATGTGCGATCGCCTTCCACGAGGTGACGCGGCCGTTCGCGTCGACGTCGATCAGCCCCGCTTCGCGTAAGACGACGTTCGGTTGAAACGCGCTGTGCACGCGATAGAACCCGTGATCCCCGGTGATGATCACCGTCGTGCGATCGCTGATTCCCGCGGTGTCGATGGCGCGGACGATCGCGCCGATCGACGCATCGATGCGCCCCAGCGCGGAGATCGCCTCCGGCGAGTTGGGGCCGTGCTGGTGCTGGGCGCCGTCAGCTTCGACGAGATGGATGAGCAGCAGGTTCGGGCGATATTTCTCGAGGATCACGGCCGCCGCGGCGGTCGAGAATCGATCGCGCTGAACGTAATCGCGGTTCGCGTTCGGTTCGAATCCGCCGAGCCGCTCGACGACCGCGTCCACCAGCCCGGGCGTGGACTGCTTGCGCATGAGGTCGAGCCAGGTGGAATCGCGCGGCGCCTGGTTCGTTTCAGGTAACAGGTAGTCGATCGGCGCGCCGACGCTGACCGGCCACGAGATCGCGGCGGTCTTCAATCCCGCCTGCCGCGCGGCGTCCCACAACGTCGGCACCTTGATGGCCGATGACTCGAAGAACCATCCGCCGGCGCCCGTGGGGTCGAACCTGGTGTTCTGGACGATGCCGTGAATGACGGGACGAACCCCCGTGATGATCGAGGTATGCGACGGGTAGGTGAGGGACGGGAACTGCCCGACGACACCTTCGGCCCAGCTTCCCGCATCCCGCAACGCATCCAGCGCGGGCGTCGTAGTCAGGCGGGTCGGGGAGGGAATGTAGTAGTCGGGACGGAGGCCGTCGATCGAAATCAGGACGACGTGGCGTGCCCCGGCGGGTTGCTCCGCGGCCGGTACAAGCGCCGGCAGCCACGACAAAACCAGGAGCAGAGCAGCGCACGCACGACGCATCATCGACTTGGCGCTTTTATATGAAAAGTGTAAGGTTTGTCAATTCGCGGGAGTGGAAATGAAGTCGCTGTCGAGCCGGATTGCTGTCTGTATCGTCGCGTTATTGCTTCTCTTGCCCGGTGGCGGGCGTCTCGGCTTCGCGCAGGCTCCGTATCGGATCCTCGTGACCAACGACGACGGCATCCGGGCTCCGGGCCTGGCGGCGGTCGTCGAGGCGCTCATCCCGCTGGGTGAGGTGACGATCGTGGCGCCGAGCGCCAATCACAGCGGGACCGGTCACGGCATCACGCTCAGCGATCCGATCTACATCGAGCGGTTCGACGTCGCCGGACGCCCGGGGACCGGCCTGACGGCCACACCGGCCAGCTGCGTGCGGGTGGCGTTGAACAAGATCCTCGAACACAAGCCCGACATTGTCGTCTCGGGGGTGAACCGCGGATCGAACTTCGGATTGAACGCCTATATCTCCGGCACCGTCGCGGCCGCGCGCGAGGCGGCGATGCAGGGGATTCCGGCCGTGTCGTCGTCACTCGACATCACCGGTCACCCGAACTACGGTCCAGCCGCGAAAGCCACCGCGCAGGTCGTCGAGATCGTCAAGGCCGGCGGCTTGCCGAAGGGGGTTTTCCTGAACGTCAACGTGCCGGCCGGCACGGAGCTGAAAGGCCTGAAGCTCGCACGACAGAGCAGCCAGATGGGGACCGAGCGCTACGAGGAATCGAAGACGCCGTACGGCCGCCGAATGTTCTGGAGCTTCTTCGAACAACCCACGACGGCCGAGCCAGGCTCCGACGTCCAGGCCGCGCTCGACGGCTACGTCGCGGTCACGCCGTTACAGGCGTCCGAGTTCAGTCAGGAGGCGTTCGATCAGCTGAAGGGGCGCGTGAAGTGACGGGTCACGCGCGCCTTCCGGCTCTCGACTCCCGGCTTTAGGCCGTTTGGGGCCGATCGAAGATCTGGCGAGCGGATCAAAACTTCCGCGACCATTCCTTCGGCCAGCGTTCGACGACGACCTTCTTGTCGGTGTAGAACTCGATCGCGTCGCGCCCCTGGGCGTGGAGGTCGCCGAAGAAGCTGCCCTTCCAGCCGGAGAAGGGGAAGAAGGCCATCGGC
>DASWVN010000270.1:0-3606 GCA_036401215.1 Vicinamibacterales bacterium
GAATCAGGCAGATGCTCCGACGACGTCCTTACGCGCCGCGCACCGCACACCCCGGACCGCGGACCGCGCACCGCGCACCTCGCACCCCGGACCGCGGACCGCGCACCGCGCACCGCGCACGGCGGACCGCGCACAGCGGACCACGCACTCCGGACCGCGGACCGCGGACCACGCACCGCGCACCACGCACGTCGTCGAGCAGCTTCAGGCGCTCGAGGACGCGCGGCGCGACGGCAGCATCGAGCTGCCCGACGGCTCGAGGCTCGGCATCACCAATCCCCACAAGATCTTCTGGCCGAAGCTGAAGCTGACGAAGGGGGATCTGCTCCGGTACTACGCGCGGGTGGCCGAGTTCATCCTGCCGGCGGTGCAGGATCGTCCACTGGTGATGAAGCGGTTTCCGAACGGCGTCGGCAGTCCCGCGTTCTACCAGCAGCGGTCGCGGATCGAGAAGCCGCCGGCCGGTGTGCGGATCGAGACGCTTCCCGATGAGATCGATCCGATCGGCGAGCCCGGCGCGCGACGGTTCATCGGCGGTGACCTGATCACGCTGCTCTACATGACGCAGATCGCCGCGATTTCGCAAGACCCGTGGTTCTCGCGCGTGCAGTCGCCGCTCGACGCCGATTACGTTGCGATCGACCTGGATCCGGGCGAAGGGGCCACGTTCTCGACCGTCCTCGATGTGGCGCGGCTGGTGCACGACGAACTGGAGTCGCTAAAGGTCCCGTCGGTCCCGAAGACGTCGGGCTCACGCGGACTCCACGTCTACATCCCGCTCGCGCCGGGGACGTCGTACGAGTCCGGCATGCTGTTCTGTCAGATCGTCGCCACGGTGATCGCGTCGCGCCATCCGAAGATCGCGACCGTCGAGCGGACCGTCCGCGCCCGGCGCAAGGGCACCGTCTATGTCGATTACCTTCAGAACATCCTGGGCAAGACGCTCGCCACGGCGTACAGCGCCCGCGCCAGCGACTATGCGGGTGTCTCGACGCCGCTGACATGGAAGGAAGTCTTCGACGGCGTCGACCCGCGCGACTTCACGATCCTGTCCGCGCCGGCGCGCTTCGAGCAGATCGGCGACCTGTGGGCCGCCCTCCGCACCTCCCGCCCCGCCAACCTTGAGGCGGTGTTCCGGAAGTACAAGTGAAAAAGGGGACAGTCACCTTTTCGCTAAGTTGTTGATTCCACGCCGGATCCCGAAAGAGGCCCCGGTTTCGCGCAGCACGCCAAAAGCGGGGACTGTCCCCGTCGCCGCGCGAAAAGGTGACTGTCCCCTTTTTGGCTAAGTCGTTGACTTCAGGAGACTTGTGAAGGGCGAGCGGATGTAGTTGGCGAGCAGGTCCGCGGGATCGCGGTAGACGGCGATCGCGCCGGCCAGCGCCTCGCGGGTCCAGCCGCCGCACTCCAGGCCGACGATCTCGATCCCCGCGCGCTTCGCGGCCGCGACGTCGTACGGCGTATCGCCCAGCATGAGGACGCGCTCCGGATCGCACCGCGTCTCCTTCAGCGCCGCCAGGACGATGTCGGGATCCGGCTTCGAGTGGTCGGCATCGTCGGAGGACGTGCGGCGAGTGAGCAGATCGTGGACGCCGGCCCGCTCGAGCAGCGGGTCGAGTTCGTCATCCTTCGCCGAACTCGCCACGGCGAGCACGAACCCTTCCGCGAGCAGACGCTCGATGAGTGCACGCGTGCCGGGGAAGGCGAGGATCCTCGGCAGATACGTCTCCTTGAAGATCGCGGCCCGCCGCGCGGCAATCCGCCCGCCGAGCGCCGAATCCTCCTCGATCCTCGAGACCAGCGGCATCAGCTTGTCGCCGCCCATCCCGATCGACCGGCGGACGTGCTCGAACGCAACCGCGATCCCCGCCTCGGCGAACGCGTCCACCCATGCGTGCGCGTGCGCGTCGTTGCTGTCGACCAGCGTGCCGTCGACGTCCAGGATCACGGCTGCGTTCTGCGTCACTCAGTAGTTGTCCTCATCGTCTTCGTCGATATCGGTCTCGTCCATGTCACCCATCTCGTCGTCACGATCGACGTCGAACTCGTCGTCGCTCTCCTCGCGACCGCGGATGTCTTCGATCATTTCCGGAAACGCGTCTTCGTCGTCCGGCCGCGGACGCTCCGGGTTGCTGCCACCTTCCTGCCGATTGGCCATGCGCACTCCTTTCGTACGATGCGCAGATCCGAGCAATCCGGGTGCCACGCGCATATGATCGAGGGATGGGCAAGCACAAGGATCGTCCTGCGGCCGAGGTCGCCAGGTCGTTCGGCGTCGGCAAGCTGAAACGTCATCTGTTCGTCTGCCTCGGTCCCGACTGCGTGGACCGCGACAAGGGGGACGAGACGTGGAAGTACGTCAAGAAGCGGATGAAGGAGCTGAACATCACCGGCGAGGACGGCCCCTTCTACAGGACGAAGTGTGCCTGCCTCCGGATCTGCACCGAGGGGCCCATCGCGGTCGTGTATCCGGAGGGCACGTGGTATCGCAAGGTGACGCCCGAGAATGCGGAGCGGATCATCCAGGAGCACCTCGTCGGGGGTGAGATCGTCACGGACCTGCTCTTCGCGCGGAATCCGTTGACATGATGGCGCTCTGGATGATGCTCCCGATGCCACGACCGGTCCGGCTGTAGTACAGTCGCGACCGGTACGATGTCGTTGCTGTCCCCGGCTGCCCGGGACTTTCTCCGGGCGCGGCTTGGCTCCCTCATCCAACTCGATATCGCGCTGCTGCTTCACGCCGATCCGTCTGTCTGGTGGAGCGCCGAGCGCGTCGCGGAACACCTGCGCGTCACGGTGGACGCCGCGCGGCAGGTGCTCGAAGCGCTGGCGTCGCGGAACCTGCTCGACGTGCGGATCGCCAACGACCTCACCTATCGTTTCGCGCCGTGGCACGAGAGCACGGCCGAGCTTATTGCCGAAATCGCGGAGCATCACTACGAAGCGCGCGAGCTGATCGCACGCGGCGGCGGCGACCGCACCGCCACGCGCTTCGCCGATGCCTTCAGAATCAGGAAAACCGATGGGTAGCGTGGTCTACGGCCTGTGCGCCTTCACGAGTATTGCGTGCGCGGTCCTGCTCCTCTCGGCGCACCGGCGGAACCCGACGCGGCTCCTGCTGCTGAGCGGCCTCTGCTTTTGCGGCCTCGCGGTGAACAATCTCCTGCTGTTCGCGGATTTCATGACCGGTCCGCGCGTCGATCTCACGTTGTACCGCAATGCCACCGCCGCGGGATCGGTCCTCCTGCTGCTGGTGGGGCTGATCCTGGGCCAGAGCGAGCGAGAGTGAGATGTCGGAGTTCCTGACCGGGATCGCGACCTGCAGTGCGTGGGGCATCGCGGCGTTCTTCTTCCGCTACTGGCGGGAAACGCGTGACCGGTTCTTCGCGCTGTTTGCGACGGCGTTTCTGATCCTGTCGGTGAACTGGCTGCTTCTGGCGATTCTGCAGCCGCCGAGCGAGAGCCGTCCGTTCTTCTACCTGCTGCGGCTCGCGGCGTTCGGTCTGATCATTCTGGCGGTGGTGGACAAGAACCGGCCGCGGTGAGGCGGTGCGCGGTGCGCGGTCCGGGGGTGCGGGGTGCGCGGTGCGCGGTCCGGGGGTG
>DASWVN010000271.1:0-2527 GCA_036401215.1 Vicinamibacterales bacterium
GCCACAACGCTGCCGCGACCGCCAGCGTGAGAAAAGAAATAGATCGCCGTCTCAACACACATCCCTCCAGAAGAGCAAGAAAATCGGCCGATTGGTCGTGAGTCTACCCGATGGATGCCCGCCTTCGATACTCCCCCATGCGCAGGAGACGCACGGCGTGTGTTAACGTCCTCAACCGGCGGGGCGCAAAGCCCCGCCCTGCGTACGTAGGGCGTCCCTTCATGGGGCGCCGCCGCACTGTTGTTGGAGGATTGCCGATGCGTGCTGCCCGATATTTCGCCATCGCCCTCATCGCCGGCCTCGTGGCTGCCGCCCCACGAGTCGAGACCGCCCCGTTCCAGGCGCAGACGCCGCTCTACCAGCGCTTTCTGAGCAACGCCAACCCGCTCGAACTGGTCGCCGCGAAGAAGGTTGACCGCGTTGCCTGGACGGTCTACGACGAAGGGAAGCGCAACGCGTACACGGCGGCCGCTCCAGCCTTTACCCCCGTCCGGCTCACGAGTTTTCTGGAGGACGACGGGACCGACATCTCCCAGATCCGGATCTCGGACGACGGCTCGGTGGTCGTCTTCTGCCGCGGCACCGTTCCGAACCGCGACGGCTGGGTGGCCAACGCCTCCGCGGATCCGGACGGCGCCGAGCGGGCGATCTGGGCGGTGAGGACGAAGGGCGGCCCGGCCTGGCGTGTCGCCGAAGGGACGTCGCCCGAACTGGCGCCGGACGGCAGCTCGGTCCTCTTCGTCAGGAACGGCGAGATCTACCGGGCGCTGGTGACGCCGGTGAAGCCCGCGGACCCGATGGACCGCGGGGAGAAGCCCTTCATCCGCAATTGGGGCACTCAGAGTTCCCCGCGCTGGTCGCCCGACGGCAGGAAGATCGCGTTCGTGACCAACCGCGAGGATCACAGCTTCATTGCCGTCTACGACATGAAGAGCCGCTCGATCAGCTACATGGCGCCGAGCGTCGACTTCGACACCAACCCGATGTGGACCGACGACAGCCGCTCGATCGTCTTCATCCGTCGTCCGGGCACGCCGTTCGGTCAGCAGGCGCAGCAGGGCGGGGGAGGGATCGGCATCCCGAACGGCCCGGCGTTCCAGGGGCGCGGCGGACGCGGGCAGGGCGCGGAGGACCCGGAAGCGCAGCGTGCCCGTCAGGCCGCCTCGCAGATCCCTGGTCTGATGCGCGCGACCTTCCGCGGCGGCTACACGCTTTCGATCTGGAAGGCGGACGTCGCGACGACCGAAGCCGAGGAGGTCTGGCACAACGAGCCGGGCGATCGGTTGATCACGACCATCAACAATCCGCGTCTTGCCGGCAACTACCTCGTGTTTCCGCTGAGCGTCGGCGGCGGCGGTCGAGGCGGCCGCGGCCGCGGGCAGCAGGCGCAGGGGCCGGACGAGCCGCGGCGGCCCGTTGACGAGTGGGACCGGTACTATTCGATCGATCTCACGGCCCGGAACTCGAAGCCGATCCTCCTCACGACGACCGACGGTCTCATCGAGGATCAGACCTCGGTCGAGATCTCGAGCGATGGCAAGACGCTCTACTACTGCACCAACGCGAACGACATCGATCGCCGCCACATCTGGGCGGTCCCGGTGAGCGGCGGAACGCCCTGGCAGGTCACGTCCGGCATCGGGATCGAGACCTCGCCGACGCCGCTGGCTTCGGGCAAGGCGCTGGTGACGCAGAGCGCCGACTGGAAGCGTCCGCAGTCGATCGGCGTGTGGAATCTCTCGGGCACGTCGACGCTCGAGAAGCAGAAGTGGGTGTTTCCGACCGACGCGCAGCTGAAGTCGTTCCCGCTCGACCTGCACGTGCAGCCGACCGCAGTGACGACGAAGGCGGAGGATGGCCGCGAGGTCTACAATCAGCTGTTCCTGCCGGCCGATCTGAAGCCGGGTGAGAAGCGTCCGGCGATCATCTTCGTCCACGGTGGGCCGCGGCGGCAGATGCTGCTCGGCTACCACTACATGCACTTCTATCACTGGTCCTACGGCATCAATCAGTGGCTGGCGAACAAGGGCTACGTGGTGATGTCGGTGAACTACCGGAGCGGGATCGGCTACGGGCGGTCGTTCCAGACGGCGCCGAACACCGGACGAAACGGCAACGCGGAATACCAGGACGTCCTCGCCGGCGGCAAGTACCTCCAGCAGCATCCCAGTGTCGATCCGGATCGCATCGGGATCTGGGGGCTGTCGTATGGCGGCGTGCTGACCGCGCAGGCGCTCGCGCGGAACTCCGACATCTTCAAGGTGGGCGTGGACCTCGCCGGCGTCCATCTGTGGGGGAGCTCCGTCGATCCCGAGTCGGTGTCGTTCAAGTCGTCGGCGATCGGCGCCATCGACGGCTGGAAGTCACCCGTGCTGCTCGTCCACGGAGACGACGACCGCAACGTGGCGTTCCAGCAGACGACCGGACTCGTCCAGCTGCTCCGCGCGCGCGACGTCGAGTTCGAGCTGATCGTGTTTCCCGACGACACGCACGAGTCGATGCTCCACTCGCGCTGGATCTACACGCT
>DASWVN010000272.1:0-13355 GCA_036401215.1 Vicinamibacterales bacterium
CGCGGCATAAAGCCGCGCCCTACATGCCGTACAGCGCAGCTTCACGCCGCGCCTCGGGTCGTAGGGCGCGGCTTTATGCCGCGCCAGTTCGGAGTTCGCCGTTCGTAGTTCGGAGTTCGCCGTTCGTAGTTCGGAGTTTTACTCGATCTAGCCCTTGACTTGCGTGAGGGGGATCGGACGCTTGACGGGGCCTGCGTTGTGCGTCGCGACGGCGATCTGCGCGGCCAGGCGTTCCGCGGCGTCGCGGAACGCCTGCGCCGCGGCGGACTTCGGTTCCCCGATCGTGATCGGGACGCCCGTGTCTCCACCCCGGCGGATCGGTTCGTAGATCGGAATGCGGCCGAGGAACGGGACGCTCAACTCGGTGGCGAGCTGCTCTCCTCCGCCCTTGCCGAAGATGTCGCTCTCATGCGAGCACGACGGACAGACGAAGTGGCTCATGTTCTCGACGAGCCCCAGCGTCGGGATGTTCAGCTTCTGATACATCCTCACCGCGCGCCGCGTGTCGGCCACTGACACGGTCTGCGGCGTGGTGACAACGACGCTGCCGGAGACATGGATGCTCTGGCTCAGACTCAGCGCGATGTCGCCCGTGCCCGGGGGCATGTCGACGATCAGGTAGTCGACATCGGTCCAGCGGACCTCGCGGAAGAACTGCTGGATGACGCCGTGCAGCATCGGGCCGCGCCAGATGACCGGCGAATCCCCTTCGGTCAGGAATCCCATCGACACGAGCTGGATCCCGTACTGCTCCGCCGGCATGATCTTCTTGCCGTCGGTCTGGAGCTGCGTGTTGATGCCGAGCATGATCGGCACGTTCGGTCCGTAGACGTCACCGTCGATCATCGCGACGCGGGCGCCGAGCTGGCTGAGCGCGATCGCGAGATTCACCGAAACGGTGGTCTTGCCGACGCCTCCCTTGCCCGCGCCGACCGCAATCACGTTCTTGACCCCCTCGACCGGCGGCTTGTTCATTTCCGCCGAGACCGCCGGCCGCACGTGCGCGGTCATGTCGATCTGCACGGACGTGACGCCGGGAATCCTCGCGACGAGGTCGTGCGCGAGGCTTCGCATGACCTCCTTCGATGAGCTTTTCGGGGTGGCCAGTTCGATGGTGAACGAGACCCGGCCGTCTTCGATCCGGAGCCCCTTGACGAACTTCAGCGAAACGATGTCGCGGTTGAAATCGGGATCCCTGACAGCGCTGAGCGCCTGCAGGACTTGCGCCTCGGTAACGGTATCCATGGGTACTTCTGATTGTACGCCCTATCGCAAACTCCAAACTCCAAACTCCAAACTCCAAACCTCAAACGCCAAACACTCGAACCGACGTTCATCTTTTGGAGTTTGAAGTTTGCAGTTTGAAATTTGGTGCGTCAGCCCCTTTCGGCGAGGTCGCCGACGAGGGGCAGCTTGAACCGGTCTCCCTTGTACGCCTTGTACATGAGGAAGAGCCAGAGGCCGACAGACAGATAGGGGATCACGAAAAACGCGAAGAACCAGCCGATGATCGGAATCGTGACCGCCACGAACCAGGCGATCGACAGGCCGCCGAACACGATCAACGACTGGCGGGCGTGGAAGCGGACGAAGCTGTTGGAGGGTTCGAACAGGAGGAACGCGGCGCCCGTGATCCAGCCCAGCACGTAGGTCAGAGCGCCGGCGACATTCTCGTCGAATCCACCAGCCGTCTTCACCATCGGCTAGGCGCGCGCTCCGAGCAAAACCGCCCGCGTCTCGTTGTTCAGCAGCACCCACAGGGCGTAGACGCCGAGCGCCGTGCCGAATGGCAGGACGAACAGGTTGGGAACGCTCAACCAGAGCGTCGCCGAGCGTCCGGCCGGTTCATGCCGCCTCAACGCGCGTCCGGCCCAGGCGTTGGCGGCGCCGCCGATGAGGAGGGCGGCCGCGAACACCGCGAACGTGAACGCGGTCACGCCGGCAGCCACAGGGTCCCCCGTGTTCATCAGCCCGATGGCCAGCGCGCCGACCGAGAGCAGCAGGAGCGCAGCCCCGAGGAGCAGGCCGATGGCTCCCCACGTGAGCTGCAGAATGCTGAGCAGGCGTAGATGAGACCGCATCTGACCGCGTTACCGGACGCTGATCCGGACTTCGACGACCGTCGGCGTCGCGCCGGGCGGCATGACACTGAACCGGAACCGGGCCCCTTCTCTCACGCCCGCCGGCACGTGCAATCGAAACGGATGGAACGTCGGGACGTCGCCATCACCCCGGCATTCGCTGCACCACTGCTGCCACACTTCGCCCCGCCCGCCGCACGCCGCGCAGGTTCGCTTGAGCGGAATGTCGAGCGGAACGGACGTGCCCCAGAACGCTTCCTCCGGCGTCAGCTCGATCTCCGCCGACAGGCCGCTGCCGGCGCTGGCGCCGAAGAACGAACGGCGCATCTGATCGAGCACGCTGGAAATGGAGGGGAAATCGATGTTGACCTCGTCGCGCAGCCAGTCCGCGCGCCCGCCCTTCGACGAGTCGCGCAGGGCGGCATCGTAGGTCCTCCGCCGTTCGGGATCGCGAAGCACCTCGTAGGCACGCGTCACCTCGCGGAACGTGACCGTACGGTCGTCACCCGAAATATCGGGATGATACCGTCTGGCCAGTTGCCGGTACGCCCGCTTGATGTCGGCCGCTTTGGCATCCTGGGCGACGCCGAGAACCTCGTAATAATCACGCATGGCAGCAGGAACGACGCCTTGGCGCTACGATAACACGCGGATTGAGCCCGCAGGTCCTGGAGTCAGATGATGAAGGAATGTCCCCAATGTGGCGAAAACATGCGACTGAGCATCCGCGAGATCCCGGAACGCGTGCCGGGCGTGGGGCAGGCGACCGTACGGGTCGCCCGTGAATGGATTTGCCCCGATTGCGATTATTTCGAAGATGCTGAGCCGGAGGAGGGGGGCGGAAACTAGCGGGCGCCGAGCGTCAGCAACATTTCGTTTCTGACGTCTTCTGCGAAGTCCCCGAAATTGAGCGCCGTCTCGCACTCGTCGCACAGTACTTCGATCACGGCGGGGCGCCCCTCCTCGCTGGCGTCAACTCGCGTGTCGTGCAGCTGAACGACGTGCATCTGCAGGGTCTTGACCAGAAAATTCTGGTCGTTCCCGCAGTTCGGACAGGTCAATGCCATTCGGTTGATCTCCTCGGCGGCCGTTTCCATCCCGAAATTGTACGAGAACGGCTTTCCCGTACGCAATCAAGATCTTACGGTTATTTGTCAATCGGGATACGAACGGGCGTCAACGGAGGGCGGGGGCGAGGGACGAGATTCGACCGAGACGGTAAAGCTTACTCGTCGTCGTCCTCGTCCTCGTCGAACTCCGCCGGATCGCCAAGACGCAGCACCTGCCCGGTGGCGTGCCCCGCGAGGATGCAGTGCGGGCCCTTGGCCTCGAGGGAGACCACGGAAACATCCCATGGTTTCGCACGATACGCCGCTGCGACGCAGCCGCACGGCAGCCCTTCGAGCGCTTCGAGCTCGAACACCGTGGGCGTGGGTCTTATATAGCCTCTGACTGCACTCGCTGGGACCGGCATACCGTACCTCCCGTCGCTGGCGAATCATGCAATCCAAACGCCAGTCATCCATTTAGACAGAGTGGGCTGGGTTTTGGTTCCTGCAGACTCGGAAACAAATCCATGAACAAAGATGACACCTGAAACGGACAATTGGATCAGAAGAGGCCGGGATAGGTGATTTCGCCATCCTCCTCTCGCGCGAACTCACTGAGTTCATGGGGTTTGGGGGCCGTCCCCGGCAGGATGTGCAGCACCGGGACACCGCGAACCAGAAGCGCATCCGAGAGCAACCGGCGGTGACACTGCCACCAGACCGCTTCGGCACACATCACCGTCGTCCTCGCGATTGCAGCAAAATCCAGCAGGGCTTCGCACGCGCGCCGGAACGGATCGGTCTGCATGTAATCGGCGTAGCCCTGAAATCCTTCCACCCGCCAGGCCGTGTTGACGGAACCGCGCCTCGGACGACGGCGTCCCCCGAGGTCGGGGAAATGGCGATACGCGATGCCGTGCGATTCGAGCAACGGGCCAAGCCGCTCGAGCGCGAAATGCGGATACCGCGCGGACTTCGGGATGAGACGCACGTCCGCGAGTTGCCGGATCTCGTGCGTCCGCAACAGCGCCAGGAACGCGTCGGCGCTGTGCGTCGAATGGCCGATCGTGTAAATCGGATCACGCATGGACCAGCAGGCCTTCGACCTGACTCATCGGGAACATCGATCGTGCGGCTCGGACGTACAGATCCAATTGTCGCTGATGCTCGTCACGCGGCGTCCCGGTCTTCAGCTCGACAACAGTCATCACGCCGTTGGACCCGACAACCAGAAGGTCGATCGTGCCCCGGATGACGACGTCCCGCGCACCGTCGGCAGTCCGCAGCGAGAACGGCACCTCGGCCAGCACGCGGGCGTTCTGAAGCACGGACGACAGCTCGGGATGTCGACGCAGCCGATCCCAGAGCTGGACGGCTCGCTCGACGGTCGCGTCGACGTCCACGACCACCGCGCGCTCCTCGGGCCTGAGGAGACCTGACACAGCCTCACGCACGCCGGCGTCGGTCATCGCTCCACGGCTTGCGTGCTCGAACAACCGGTGCACGAGCCGTCCGACGAGAGCGGCGTCGGACCCGCTGCCCGCTGATCCCATTGTGGGCGCGTCTCCCGCCACCCACGCAGTCGCCGCGAATCGCGGCATTCCGGTGCGCCCCCACGCCGGCGGCGGCGCCGTCTCGGGATGTGGCGTCGAGTCGACTGGCGCCGGCTCCATGGACGACGTGCCGGCGTCCTGGGGCGGACGGCAGATCCTGAACTCGAACGTCCGGTCCGCAGAGGACGTCCACGTGATCCGCTCGTCCGGCGTCACGGCAGCGGCCGCGAACACCGGCCGGAACGACGCCGGCAGCACTTCGGCCAGGCTGCCAGGACCCGGTTTCAGCACACCGTCCTTCAGCGTGCTCGACAGATAGAGGCGATCGCGCGCGCGCGTCAGCGCGACGTAGAGAAGCCGCCGGGTTTCGTGCTGTTCCCGTTCGCGCTCGAGTTCGTCGAGTTCGGAGACGAACGGCGAGACCGAAACCGATGGCGTCTCGCCCGCATCGACGATCACACGTACCGGACGCGGCAGTCCCGACGCCCCTTTCGCCATGTTCACCACGAACACGACCGGGAACTCGAGCCCCTTCGAGGCATGGACCGTCATCAGGTTCACCGCATCGATCGCCTCGAGCACGGCGTTCGACTCGTCACCCGCCGAGAGCGCGTCGATGTGGTCGGCGATGCGTGAGAGCGTGGCATAGCCGCGGTTCTGGATCCGGCGGATCAACCCTCGCATCTTCTTCAGGTTCTCCCACGCCTGCAGCCGGCGGGGTCCGCGGATCTCGTACGCATACGCCAGCTCCGGCAGCAGCTGTTCGAACAGATCCGCGGGAGGGATCCGATCGACCAGCGCCAGCCAGCGCGGCACCTGTTCGCGCAGATGCGCCAGCACGCGCGCGTCGCCGGGATCGATTTCGTCCGGGCGTTCCGGACCGTGCAGGAGCGCGGCCGCCACATGCGGCGCGAGCGCCGCGAGCGAGCGGTCCGACACTCTCGCGATCCGCGAACGCAGCAGCGCCGCCGCTCGAAGATCGGACGTGGCATCGGCCAGATACCGCAGGAGCGCGCACGCATCCTTGATCTCGTCCGAGTCGAAGAAGCCGAGCCCCTTGTAGACGTAGGTCGGGATCCCCCGCCGTTCGAGTTCGTGCTCGAACTCACGGTGGCTCGTACGCGAGCGGAACAGGATCGCCACGTCACCCGGCCTGGCCGCACGCGCCACGCCGGTCTTCTTGTCGCGCACGACTTCATCCCGAAGCACGCGCTCGATCTCGATCGCGACCGCGGCGGCACAGACCTCGGGCGACTCTCCGACGGAGATCCCGAGCGCGGGTCCCCGGACCTGCTGATGCGCCGGCACGGGCGGAAAGCGGTCCGTCTCCCCATAGGTGAACGCGTGCGTTCCCGACGCCGGCTGCGCGATCTCGGCGCACACGTCGTTGACGAACTCCAGCAGTTCCGGCACCGCGCGGAAGCTCCGCGAGATGGCGCGCCGGGCGCCCGTTCCCGGACGGAGTTCCTCGATGTACCGTCCCGCTTCCTGCAGCACCGCGACTTCGGCATCGCGGAACCTGTAGATCGACTGCTTGCGGTCCCCGACGATGAAGATCGAGGGATTGGATGCCAGGCCCATCCCCTCGCCCCACGACTGGACGAGCAGCGACACCAGCTCCCACTGCGCGCGGCTCGTGTCCTGGAACTCGTCCACGAGCACGTGGTGGTATCGCGACTCCAGGCGGAAGCGGCTCTGCGAGAACTCGTCCATCCGGCGGAGCAGCGATAGCGCGCGGTCGAGCACGTCCGAGAAGTCGAGCGCGGATCGCGCTTCGAGCGTCCGGCGATACTGCTCCATCGCGATCGCGAACATCGTCCGGATCCCGCGTGCGAGGATCACGTTCAGCTCGCGCGAGAACTGGCGGATGACGCGCTGGACCTGCGGTGCGATGTCGAAGACTGCCGAACGGTGGCGTTTGGCGGCCGCATCGCTCGGATAGTGAGACACGTTGTAGGGGTTGAGAACGCCTCCCTTGCGCGGCGAGCCATCCTGCGTGAGAAAGTGCAGCGCGATCCGGTCGAGCACGGAGCGGATCTGCGCGTTGGTGAGCGTGTCGGCGTCGTGCAGGCGCTCGATCTGCCGCAGGAACAACTGGTAGCGCGGGTGGCCCGACGGGCCATCGGCCAGGAAGGACGGCAGGCCGCCCTGAATGTGGCGAAGGGTCTCGAGCAGCTGCGCCGCCGCCCGACGGCAGACGTCATCGGCGTGCAGGTCCCGCGGACCGCGGACGAGGAAGCGGTCGAGAGCGTCCCACGCCACCAGCCGCCGGTCCAGCAGGGAGGCGAGCCCGGCCCGCGTGCGCGCGGCGCCGAGCTGCGCGATGACGAGCGCCAGGTCGGGATCGTCCTTTGCCTTCGAGACGAAGATCCGCATCGAGCGGTCGAGCGATTCCTGGATGAACCGCGGGACCTCGGTCTCGTCGGCCATGTCGAAGCCTGGATCGAGGTCCGCTTCGAGCGGGAACTCGCGGAGCAGCGACAGACAGAACGCGTCGATGGTGCTGATCGAGATCTCGGCCAGCCGGTCGCGAAGCCCGATCCACCGCGCCTTGTCGAACTCCGAGAGGGCCGCCGACTTGCGCAACTCGCCGATGATCCGCTCGCGCATCTCGGTCGCCGCTTTCCGCGTGAACGTGATGGCGAGGATGTTCTGCGGCTCGACACCCGCCTTCAGCAGGTTCACGTACCGCTGGACGAGCACGGTGGTCTTCCCCGTCCCGGCGGACGCTTCGAGGACGACGTTGTGGCGCGGATCGACGGCAAAGGCGCGCGCCGCCTGGTCGTGATCGACCGCGGTCACGTCCGGTCCGTCCGTATCGAACAGCGGCAGGTTACTCATCGCCCACGTAGTCCTTCCGGCACACGCTGGCGTAGCCGCACCACTGGCAGCGGAACGGCTCGTCGGGCTGGACCGGGAACTCTCCGCGCTCGATGCCGTCCACCGCGGCCAGCATGCGCTTCTGGCCGTCCGCGATCGCGGCCTCGAGTGCGCCGGCGCGGCCGCCCAGCGGCGCGAACGCCTCCTTCTCCTTGAACGCGACGTAGCCCGCGGCCCCCACGGTCCAGGACCGGCCGAGATGCCCTTCGAGTTCCTGCTGCGCCATCACGCCGTAGATCGGCAGCTGCAACGATCGTGACTGCTTCGGCGCGCGGCCGATCTTGTAGTCGATGATGCGGAGGGTGCCGTCGGCCATCAGGTCGATGCGATCCGCTTTCGCCTTGATCCGCACGGTGCGGGGGCCATCGTCTCCGGTGAACGTGTACTCGCCTTCGAGCACCTTCTCGAGCAGGCGTTCGACGACCTCACCCCCCTGTTCGATCTCGAACGAGAAGGCGCGTTCGGCCAAACCCGATGCCGCAGCCGATCCCAGCAGGTAATTCCGTTCGAGCGCACGATCCGCTTCGGGGAGCTTCTCCAGCTTGCGCTGCGCAACTTCCTCGAACATCTCGAGCGCGTCGGCCGCGTTGGCGGTCGTGATCGTGCGATGACCGGCCGCCTGCCAGGCGGTGAAGAAGGTCTCGAACACTTCGTGCACGAAGTGGCCGCGTTCGATCGGCGACAGTCCAGCCTCTTCGTCGCGTTCTTCGGGCAGCCTCAGCACCTGGCCGGCGAAGTACTTGAACGGGCAATCGAGATATCGCTCCAGGTAGCTGATCGCGTACGTCTTCGGTTCGCGCGGTCCGGTGAAGCCGCTGTAGCGCCGGTCACCGTCGGGTCGCTCGCGCCTCAAGGCCAGCCATCCGGCCGCGTTCGAATCGGAGGCCGCCACGCCGCGCTCGATCATTTCGTGGACGAACACCGTCGCGGCAGGTGGCGACGGCCAGCGCTCGACCTCCAACCCCGCCGTCTCGAGTTCCTCCAGCATCGGCGACGGCGAAACGATCGCGTCGTCCTCGAGCGTCAGCGTGGAGACCGAGACCCTCACGGCCGGCGACCCGAGCAGATCGTGGAAGCGTGCGCGCGCCGCGGCCATCCGCGACGGGTCGGCAGGCCATCCCAGATTCGACAGGATCGATGCCGGATAGAAGATGCTGCGCCTCGCGGGCTCGGGCCAGTCGCGTTCAACCAGGCCAATGAGCCGCAACTCGTCGACATCGGCGTACGGGGCGGATGCCGCGTCGAGCAGCCGTATGCCCTCGACGCCGGTGCGCGGAGCAAAGGTCTGCGCGTCGATCCAGCGGCGAACGCTGCCGGAGAATTCGACGACATCGAGTGGACGATCGTCGTGGCGCTCGTGCGCGTGTCGCAGGGCGTCGAGCAGCGCGAGGATCGCGGCCCGTGCGCGAAGATGCCGGGCAGCTGCCTCCTTATCATCCACGTCCGTCCTTGCGAACGCGTCGAGGAACTCGATCAGGTGGGTGATCTGTGCCGACGCGGTCTCTGCGGTTGCCACCGGCCGGAGCGCAGCAGCGGCCGAGCGTGCACACTCGAGCGCGGCTCTCGCGTCCGGGAGTTTCGGCCTGGGCGGGTCGATCTCGAGCGCCTCCAGGCGTTCCCATCCGCCGCTGTACTCCAGTTCCTTGAGCTGCTCGTCGAGGGCCGAGATGTCACGCTTGCCGGTGCGCTCGCTGAACGACAGATGCGGAGCCCCCAACAGTTCGCGAATCGAGGGACGGTTTGCTTCGGTCTCGATGAAGGAGAACACGATGTCGATCGTGGCGGCGAACGGTTCCGCGGAGAGCGGCAGCGAATCGCTCGCCTGGTACGGCAGTCGTCCGTCGCCGAAGACCTGCCGGGCCAGATAGAGATACGGCAGTGGACGCTGGAACACGAACGCGATGCTGTCCAGCGGCGGCGGCTGCGCGTGGGCGTGAGCCGACTCACTGCGATCGTGGAGCCAGCGAACGACACCCGCGAGTTCTTCTTCACGGTCGCGAAACGTGAACCATGGCGCGGACGGATCCGCTCCCTCCGGCACGGCCAGCGCGGGCAGTGCGCCCGGCTCCCCCATCCTGACTTCCAGCAACTCCGGGAGCAGCTGATGGATCCGTTCGTGAAATCCGGCGGCCAGCAGCGCTTCGGTGGCGACCACGTCGAGCCGAGATACACCGGGTATGCGGGTCAGAAGGTCGAAGTCCGAGGCGTAGAGACCGCGATTGTCGGCCGCCTGATCGGGGACGGTGACGATCACGTGCTCGAACGCGCCGTGCGCGTCCAGACCGCCGCCGAGCAGGATCGCGCGAAGTCCGTGCTCGTCGATGCGGCCGGTCTGCGCGACCGCGCGTTCGAACCCGGCGAATGCCGCGCACAGGAACTCGGTCTGCCGCATCAACCGCTCGGCGCCGCGGTCCATCTCGACGCTCGGCGACAGGTACCCCGTGACCAGCCGCTCGAAGTCGTCCAGCGTCTGCTCGCGGCGGCGAAGCTCGTCGTAGAAGTCGAGCATCTGCACGATGAGACCCGGCCGCAGCCGGAACGGTGGGACGGCTCCCGCTTCTGACGCTTCCCGCGCCGCACGGCGAAGCAGTACTTCGCGCTCCGCCCCGGTGAGCAGCGGCGGCGCACCCGGTACTGCGGCATGGAGATGCTGGTAGAAGTCCGCGCGGGTGAGCAGGTGCGGCAGCAGGAGCGCGGCGCCTTCGCCGAGCGACGACTCGAACGAGCGCCGCAGTTCCTCAGCGGCGCTGCGCGTGGGCAGCAGGATGGCGGTCCGCCGGACCGACACGTCCGCTGAAAGCGCGAGCGCTGCGAGCGCACCGCGCATCGCCTTGTAGTCGGGCACCCGCACGAGGCGGGTGACGCGTGGAGTGATCACCGGGTCGGTTGAGAAGCGATCAGGCGCTGGAGCTCCGCGAGGGCCTGATCGCCAAGATTGATGGCTCCGGCCGCTGCAGCGGATGCGTCCCACGCGGTCTTGATGTCGTTCGATGATACCGCGTTCGTCCTGAGCGTCGCCGCCTGCCGCGTCATATGGAGCGCGGCCGCGATGAGGCTATGTACCGATTGGGCTTCCGCCGGCGGCGTCACGGCCATCAATTCCAGGTGCGCGAGCCGGGCGCGATCGCCCAGCGGGCGAAGGAACTTGGGCTCCGGACCCGCGAGGTCACGAATACTTTCCAGCCACTTCCGGAATCCCGCGAGCCGTTCCAGCGGCGTCTCGATGCTCTCGCGGTACGCCTTGATCATCTCGACGCGCAGCGCCCATGCATCGCGCGCCAGTCGCAGCCGGCGCGCTTCGTCGAGTCTTGCGTCGAGTGCGGCGAGCAGGGCCGCCATTTCGGCGGGCCGCTGACGGCCAAGCCGCTCGTCCGCCTGGAGGGCACGGGCAATCAGCCCCTGCAGCCCCTTCACGTCGGCCTTCGCGGCCAGCTTCGTCGCGGCGCCGTGCAGGGACGTCGTCAACCCGCCGTACGCCTTGTCGATCTTCAGCTCCTCTGCAAGCGCCGCGTCGATCTCCCGGCGCAGGCGTCCCGCCCAGACGGCATCACGCGGGACGGACCTCATCGACTCGGATAGCTCCCGCAGCAGCGCGGTCCGCTCGGCGGATTCCGATGAGAGCAGGGCTGACCGGTACGCCATCTCGAACGAGGCGCGAAGGTCCGGCGCCGCCATCAATTCGACCGGTGGCGGTGGGAGCGTTCTGGCGACGAGGCTCAGATCGAACTGTCCCTGCCCTGCCTCGACGCGCATCTCGGCAATGACATCGTCGAAGATCGACACGAGGTCGGCGACTTCGGCCGCCTTGTAGTTGAAGTTCTGTGCCGGCCACGCCGCGAGATTGCGGCGCGCCTCCTCGGCCATCGCGAGCCGCTGCTTCGGGTCGGCCGTGAGCGCGATCTGGTTGAGGGCTGCGGTGACGTGTCCGGTGAGGATCGCGAAGTCCGATTCGCCACGGGTCTCCGCATAGTGCCGGGCGCGGACGGCCTGCGCGTAGGCGTCGGTCTTCTGCCAGTCCACCAGCGATTCGTCGATCGTCAGCACCTGCAGCTTCGGATCCGCCGTCACGTCTCCGAATGGCACCGAAAATACGACACGATTGCCCACACGCGCGAACTCGCCATAGCTCACGAGCGTAGTGCCGTCGGCGAGAAAAATCCTGAAGAGAAGCGCGGACGACGGCTGCGCACACACCCCCGCAAGCACGTTTGCGAACGCGAGCACGATGGCGAGAATCACCGCCTGTGGAAATCTTGTGGAAGAACGGTGCATCTCCTGTGGACGGGCTGATGATCGCACAATATTTTGTTCGAAGTTGAACCGGACGAGGGCGTGGTGCACTGTGTTGATGCGTTTTCGACCGTTCTTTCGCTTGATCCCACCGGCATGACCGTTAGAATGACCGCTCCGTAACGTTCCTTTTACTCGCCAGTTACATACCGTGAACGTGCATCGCTTCGAACAGACGATCAACGGCCGCTCGTACCACATCGAGGTGTCGAGCGTCGGCCGCGACCAGTGGCGCGCGCAGATCAAGCGCATTCCAGGAGGGTCGGGCGCACTCATGCCCTTCTACGGGAAGACTCCCGACGAAGCGGCGGGCCAGCTGACCCGGTGGCTGGCGATCGCGAACGGCCGTGCACGTTCGGAGCCGTAATCGTCCGCTCGGCCGTTCAATCGGCGATACTCGTGTCCTATGCACGATGTCGTCGTGATCGGAGCAGGACCCGTGGGGCTGGCCTGCGCGATCGAGATCCAGCGTCACGGGCTCTCGGCCCTGGTGATCGAGAAGGGCGCGCTCGTGAACTCGATCGTCGGCTATCCCGCCAACATGGAGTTCTTCTCGACACCCGAGCTGATCGAGATCGGCGGCTATCCCTTCTCGGTCCATGGCTACAAACCGACGCGCGAAGACGCCATCGAGTATTATCGCGGCGTTGCCGCACGCGAGTCGCTCGACCTTCGGCTGTACGAGCGTGTCCTGGCAGTGACCGGGTCGGACGGCGACTTCACGGTTTCGACTGACCGCGGCAGCTACCGGACGGGAAAAGTCGTGGTCGTCACCGGGTTCTTCGACACGCCCAACCTCCTGAACGTGCCGGGAGAGGACCTCCCGAAGGTCACGCACTACTATCGCGAGCCCTTCCCCTACATCCGCCAGCGCGTGGCGGTGATCGGCGCGAAGAACTCGGCGGCCAAGGCCGCCCTGGACTGCTATCGGCACGGCGCGGAGGTCACGATGATCGTCCGCGGAGCGTCGATCGGCGAGACCGTGAAGTACTGGATCCGGCCGGATCTCGAGAACCGGATCAAGGAAGGCAGCATCCGCGCCTATTTCAATACCCGGGTCGAAGAGATCCGTCCCGGCTCGCTGCTGATCCGCACGCCCGAGGGCACGCGCGAGATCGAGAACGACTGGGTGCTGGCGATGACGGGCTACCAGCCCGACTTCCCCTTTCTCGAATCGCTCGGGTTGACGTTTGCCGACGACGGCTTTCGCACGCCGGTGTATGACGAGACGACGTTCGAGACCGCCCGGCGAGGGGTCTACATCGCGGGGACGGTGTGCGGCGGCTACAAGACGAACCGCTGGTTCATCGAGAACGGCCGCTTCCACGCCCGGCAGATCGCGAAACACATTGCCGGCGAACGGCTCGAGAAGATCCAGTTCGACGCGATCCGCTGGAAGACGGAGGAATAAACCCAGGGGTCAGACCTGGAATTTTTCCTTTTCAAATTTTTCGTGCCAACTCAGCCCACTTTCGCCACGCTGAGTTGGCACGAAAAATTTG
>DASWVN010000273.1:0-30720 GCA_036401215.1 Vicinamibacterales bacterium
TTGGGCCTTGGGCCTTGGGCCCTTGGTCCTTGGTCCTTGGTAGTTGGGCCTTGGGCCTTGGGCCCTTGGTCCTTGGTCCTTGGTAGTTGGGCCTTGGGCCTTGGGCCCTTAGAGCGTGATCACCTGGTCCGGCGGGTTGCCGGAGAGCGCCTTGTAGAGGTCCGGAAAGCAGCCGACCGTGACGCCCGCAACCGTGTCCTTCACGCGGATCTCGGCGGGTTCCGTGCGAGCGCGCACATGTCGCACATCATCAACAGCATCCCGTTCTTCTGGGCCACCTTCGAGAGCCGCTCGCCGATGGGATCACCGCGGCGCAGCACGAACACGTTGTCGTCGAAGAAGAACATTCCGACGACCTCGACGCCGTGCGTGCCGGCTTCGAGCTGCGGGAGGATCATCTGGCCGAGCTTGTAGCTTGCGGATCGTGGCATTGCGAATACGTAGGCGATTTTCATCGTGTGGTCTCCGGTTCAGGGTGCGTCAGGGTGCGTCGGGGTGCTTCAGGGTGCGTCAAGGTGCGTCGGGGTGCGTCAGGGTGCTTCGGGGTGCGTCAGGGTGCGTCAGGGTGCGTCAGGGTGCTTCGGGGTGCACCGGGGTGCTGCAAGGTGCGCCGGTCTGCTTCCATCTGAAGCATACACCGCGAGGAGCGGCGGTCGGGCCGACGCCATGACGCGCGTCATACGGGTTCGCTGCAATCCGGGGCAGGATGGGGTTGCCGTCACTCGACTCAGACGGCCATTCTGGAGATTGCCATGTCTTACAGGTCGCCTCTCGGATTCAGCATTCTTGCGATCGCCTTGACCGCGGTCGGCCTCTCGTTGTCGCTGCGCGTCCTGCGCGCGGGTGAACCGCAGACGCCGCAGTCGACCACGCTCAGCGTTCCCGAGTCCATCCGCGAGGAGCACGAGCACATCCACGCGGCGCTGGTGGCGCTGACGAAAGTTGACGGCGCCGTCGGCAAGGCCGCGACCGCGCTGGCCGAGGCGCTTCATCCGCACTTCGTGCGCGAAGAAGAAATCGCGCTGCCTCCACTCGGCCTCCTCGCGCCGCTGGCCGCAGGCAAGTCGCCGGCGGGCATGGAGGAGGCGCTCGTCATGACGGACGCGCTCAGGAAGGAGTTGCCGCGGATGCTGGAGGAGCACAAGGTGATTCGCGCCGCAACGGAGAATCTCCTGCGGGTCGGCCGGCAGGAACGCCACACCGCCGCGCAGGAGTTCGCGACGACGCTGGCGGCACACGCGCAGCAGGAGGAAGAGATCCTCTACCCTGCGGCCATCCTCGTCGGCGATGTGATCCGGGCCAGAACCGGCAAACGCTAGAAGCTCGTAGTCAGCGCTTGCGGGCCGGTCGCGCGCCGATGCTCGCGACCGCCCGCGCGATCCGCCGGACGCGCGTCTCGGGCGCCTTCGCCTCGTCGATCGCGTCCACGTGTTCGCGCTGGTGTGTGTAGCTCAGCTCCTGCCAGCGTTCCCAGGCTGGAGGCGCAGCCTTCAGCGCCTTCACGAAGTCGGCAGGCGGCCTGACGATTCGTTCCTCGGTATCGAGGGCCACCGTGATCGACAGCGTCTCGCCGCCTTCGACACCCGCGGCCTCCCGGTTGCTCTTTCTCAACGGAATGCAGGGAGGGCCGCCCATCGCCGCGATCGTGCTGCGGTAGGTGTAGCCGTTCAGCGTGACCTTCACCGGCGCACGCACCTTTCCGAACACCGCTTTGGGATCGAATGGCAGCGGGATGTAACACATCCCCTCGTCCCGAACGATCCGTCCCTTGAAGGTTTTCGCGCTCATGCGGATACGTCGTCGGCTTGCGGCCCCCGGATCGAGCGATCGATCTGGCGAATCGCGCCGAAGTGGTAGGCGAGGTGGACGATCATCGCGATACTCCCCGTGACGTGCAGGTCGTTGTCGGTCCGAGCGTGCTGGAAGGCGGCGCTCAGCTTCATCGTATTCATGCGCAGCCGGCTGCGCAGGGCCGACCACTCGGAGTCGGTCACGCTCGCCCGCCGCCAGCTGACGGAATAATCCGCGGTGTCGAAGGCGCGCTCGTCACCGTCGGCCCACCGGTTCAGCACGTCCATCCCATAGCACAGATGGTCCACGTGCGCCGCGATCGACGCGCCTCCCTGCGGCGAGATCGCAGACGCTTCCTGCGCCGACAGTTGATCGAGCGATCGAAGCAGACCCGGATCCTTCGGGTTCAACACAAAGCACGCATTGGCGGGCGCGCCGTCGACCAGTTCCGAGAGCAACGTCGAGAGCGCGCGTCTGAAAACGTCCTGATCGGTCATGTGACTGCAGTATCCATGATGAGGGCAGCGCCAGCCTCGCCTGCGCGCTGACGGACTCCCCGTTTGCCGGATCGACGTCTGCACTCCTCGTACCGCGGCTCGTTTCGAGACCAGAGAACTCAGCCGAGTACTCGCCGAAGAACCGAACGCCGATCCTGCGCGACATTTCGGTCCCTCGAGCTGCGGGGCACTCCTCGAGCGAAACCCGACGGCCGATGTCCTGGCTCCGTGGTCATCCAGTCCACCAGGTCGCCCCGTGCGTCGATCCACATCTCAGGACGACGTGGTGCATGTGCCTGGCCAGCAGAGGCTCGTCCTCTCCTGGGGCGGGCTCCCAGCCGATATCCGCTCGTTCTCGCGCGACCGAGGCGCCCACCAGGACGTCTGCTTCGTACTGATTGTGCGCACGACAACGGAGCGTGATGTTGTTCGGGTCCGCCGATCCACCCAACGCGAAGGGATGGATGTGATGAAACTCCAGAAGGCCCGTTTCCGTGCAGCGTCCTGCCGGCCCCACGAACGTGCATCGTCCACCGTCGCGGGCCCATACCGTTCGCCGGACATCAAGGGGGATGTACCGCGAATAGTGAAGCGCACGGGCGCCCTTGCGCGGCGCCTTGACCTTGGTGCGTCCGTACTTCTTTCCTTCGAGGATCGGCAGCAACGCGTCGAGCCCACGACCGAACACGACGTCAGGATCGCCCTGCGGCGTGACGTGCCGCAGCAGGTCGCGCGCCTGGCGTAACTTGTCGTACGTCTCGAGGGACATGGTGAAGGTCATGCTGAATCGATCGGGGCCGAGCGGCGTGATCGTGCACGGCACGTCGGGGCGCGGATCGATGCCGACGACCATCATCTTGACTTCTCTGCTGGTGCGGTGTCTCGCGTCCAGCAGAAGCTGCCGATGATTCTGCTCGGTGAGAATCGGAGCGAGAAGGCCAACATTGGTGACGGTGATCTCGCCCTGCGCCAACTGATCGAGGATGACCGGGAACCGTGCCGCGGTACGTGCCGCCTTGATGCGGCCGTAGGCGGCATGCTCGGAGAGGTGCAACACGCGCGTGCAGTACACGAACAGCGAGGCGCACCCTTCTCCGAGATACAACGCTCTGGTGTCGAACTCAACGAGGGCGGCCACGAGAGCCGCCGTCACCCGTTGTTCGTCACGGGCCAGTCGGACGACTTCGGCCGTGAGTGCTCGATCCGATAGTGTTCGATACGACAGATGTTCGTGCGTCATGAACCTTTGTAGCATCGTCGGCCGGGATCCTGCAGCAGGATAATTCGCCGTTGGAGGGTCAACTCGGTTCGAACCGATTTTCCACAGCCGCGTAGAATCTGCGACTCGGTTCAAACCGAGTTTCCACAGCCCCGCAGGACCCGCAACTCGGTTCAAACCGAGTTTCCACAGCCGTGCAGAACCTGCAACTCGGTTCAAACCGAGTTTCCACAGGATTGGTATCTAGCGATCAAGGCGTGTCAGGCCGGGCACGCTCCAGCCTAGAGACGAGATCGCACAGGCATCAACATCCGCTGCCTCCGCCGGCCGTAGCAGAAGCCGCCCCGTTGTCAGCGCGGGGACCATACCGTGCAGCTCAACGTGCAGCCTGCGGGCGGGCTCCTTCCGGGCTGCGTTCGAACACGACCTTGCCGCCGACGACCGTGTACAACACCTTCGCGTCGAGCAGTCGCGCCGGAGCGGTCTTGCCCGTCTCGACGAGGTTCGTATCGAACACGGCGATATCGGCGTAGCGGCCGGGCGCGATCGTCCCCTTCACGTCCTCTTCGAACGACGCCCACGCCGGACCCTTGGTGTACGCCTCGATCGCTTCTTCGATGCTCAGGCGCTGGTCAGGGAACCAGCCGTCCTTCGGCTCTCCTTTCAGCGTCTGGCGCGTGACCGCCGCGTAGAGACCATAGACGGGATTGAGGAAGTAGCGCGCGGCGTTCGTCCCCGGACTATCGCTGCCGAAAATGAGGACGGCGCCCGCGTCCTTCAACGTGCGGAACGCATAGGCGCCGCGCGAGCGTTCCCGGCCGATCCGCTCCTCCATCCACCGCATATCGTCGGACACGTGATAGGGATTGATCTCGGCGACGAGCTTCAGCCTGCCGAACCGCGCGAAGTCGTCGGGGTGCACCACCTGTGCGTGGATGACGCGCCATCGATGATCCGCATCGACCAGCTTGTGCTTCGTCAGCAGCTTCTCGTAGACATCGAGGATGATGCGGTTCCCCTTGTCGCCGATCGCGTGGATGTGTGGCGGGATGCCGGTGGCGATCGCCTGCTCGATCAGCTTCTCGAGATTTCCGGGCGGGAAGTCGGTGTAGTGCTGACCGGCGGTCATGTTCATCGCCGCACCAGGCTGCCCCTCGGGATTCATGATCGGGCGCAGCAATCCCTTGTTCTTCGGATCGTGATCGTACGGCTCGAAGAACATCGCGCCGCTGCTGCCCATGATCCCGTCCACCCACGCCTTGTAGCCGATGAAGCGGAGCCACTCGTCGCCGAACCCTTTCGAGATCCCCAGCGCGCGCGTGTGCACGACGTTGTCGAGCATCGGCCGCAGCATGATGCGCGCGGTCAGTTCCCCCTTCTCCTGCAGTTCCTGGTAAGCCCTCAGCTGTTCCGCGCTGGTCAGGTCCTGCATCGTCGTCACGCCCCCCTCGCGCGCCTCTTTCAACACGGCGCGAACCTGGACGAGACGCTGCTCGAAGGGGATCGGCGGGACCACCTTCCGGACGATGTCGGCCGCGGCCCCCTTGAGGATGCCGGTGAGCCTGCCGTTCGCGTCCTTGACGATCTCACCATTGGGCGGGTTGGGGGTGCTGTCCGTGATGCCGGCAAGCTTCAGCGCGAGCGAGTTCGCCAGGTACATGCTCCGGTCGAATCGCTGGACGAAGACAGGATGATTCGGTGTCACCGGGTCGACCAGATCGCGTGATGGCGTAAATGGGCCCGACCTCGCGGCCGCGCCGGTCTCGGCGCCGGTGCTGCCTGCCGCCCACTGCTCGTAGGCGCCCCAGTCCCCTCGCGTAATCCAGCTTCCACGCGGCAGACGCGAGGCGGCGCCCTTGATCGCCTCCGCGAAAGCGTTCGCTTCGTGCACCTCGAGCAGGTTGACGCCAACGAGAAGGGAGCCGGTACTGTCGATGTGCACGTGCGCATCGTTGAAGCCCGGCGAGGCAAACGCGCCGCCCAGGTCGATCGTCCGCGTCCGCGAACCGGCCAGCCGGTTGATCTCCGCCGTCGTTCCAACGGCCACGATCCGCGAGCCCTGAATCGCGACCGCCTCCACCCACGGCCGCGCCGCGTCCACGGTATAGATCCGGCCGTTCACCATCACCAGATCCACACCCGCCGACTCCTGCCACACCGCAAGCCCGACGCCTGCGATGGTGATCAACGAAAGAAGGAAAGCTTTCATGTCCGTGTCTCTTCTGTGTTTCCCCTGTGGCCACCCGCGCTTCGCCGTGTTTCTTCTGTGTTTCCTCTGTGGCCACCCGCACTTCCGTGTTCCTTCCGTGTTTCCTCTGTGGCCACCCGCACTTCCGTGTTTCTTCCGTGTCCTCTGTGGCCACCCCGCTCCGTGTTTCTTCTGTGTTTCCCCTGTGGCCACCCCGCACTTCCGTGTTTCTTCCGTGTTTCCCCTGTGGCCACCCCGCACTTCCGTGTTTCTTCCGTGGCCCGCCACAGCGGTTGCTCAGTGGCCCGCATTCTGACACAGTAGAAGGTTGGTCTATATCCTGGAGTGATCAAACATGGCGGTTCAGGGTTTCAATGCGTTCGAGATGGCACAGCAGCAGTTCGACAGAGTCGCGGACCTGCTGGATCTCGACAAGGGCACGCGCAGCCTGTTGCGCGACGCTCAGCGTGAGTATCAGTTCCTCATTCCGGTCCGCATGGACGATGGCCGGGTCGAGGTCTTCAAGGGCTTCCGCGTCCAGCACAACGACGCGCGCGGGCCGGCCAAAGGAGGCATCCGGTTCCATCCACAGGAGACCGTCGACACGGTCCGGGCGCTGGCGATGTGGATGACATGGAAGTGTGCGGTCGTGGACATCCCGCTTGGCGGCGGCAAGGGCGGCGTCATCTGCGACCCCCATCACTTGAGCATGCGGGAGCAGGAGCAGATCTGTCGCGGCTGGATCCGCCAGATCGCCCGCAACATCGGCGAACTCACCGACGTCCCCGCGCCGGACGTCATGACGACGCCGCAGCACATGATCTGGATGCTCGACGAATACGAGACCATCCAGGGCCACAGCCACCATCCCGGTGTCATCACCGGCAAGCCCGTGGGCATGGGGGGATCGCTCGGACGCCGGGAAGCCACCGGCTACGGCGTGATCTACACCGTCCGTGAGGCGCTGAAGGCGCTCAACATTCCCATCGAGGGGACGACGGCGAGCGTGCAGGGCTTCGGCAACGTTGCGCAATTCGCCATCCAGTTGTTCACCCGTCTCGGCGGCAAGGTCGTCGCGGTCTCGTCGTGGGACCAGGGCGACAAGGCCTCCTACACGTTCCGGCGGACGTCGGGGGTGGACTTTGACGAGCTGCTCGGCATCACCGACAAGTTCGGGACGATCGACAAGGAGAAGGCGAAGGGCCTGGGCTTCGAAGTGCTGTCGGGAGACGCGTGGATTGAGCAGGACGTCGACATCCTCATTCCGGCCGCGCTCGAAAACCAGATCCGCGGTGACAACGCCGGCAAGATCTCGAAGAAGGTGCGGCTGCTTGCGGAAGGCGCGAACGGCCCGACCACGCCGGAAGCGGACGAGATCCTGAAGAAGCGTTCGGACCTGTTCGTCATCCCTGACTTCCTGGCCAACGCCGGCGGCGTGACCTGCAGCTACTTCGAGCAGGTTCAGAGCAACATGAACTACTACTGGGAGCGTGACGAGGTGCTGAGCAAGCTGGATACGAAGATGACCAGCGCGTTCCACGCCGTCCACGAGGTCTCGACGAAGCAGAAGCTGTACATGCGGGATGCCGCCTACGTCGTCTCGATCAACCGCGTCGCGCAGGCCTGCCGCGACCGCGGCTGGGTCTAGCGCGCTTCGCTCGCGAACTCCCAACGCCCAACTCCCAATTCCCAAACGGACCTGCTTGGGACTTGGGAGTTTGGAAGTTGGAAGTTGGAAGTTGGAAGTTGGAAGTTGGAAGTTGGAAGTTGGCAGTTGGAAGTTGGAAGTTGGGAGTTGTTCTTTAGAATCTCTCCATGCATGAAACCGCCGAGGAGTGGCGGGTAGTTCTCGATTTCCTCCGCCGCACCGATCCGGCACTGGTGACCCGGATCGGGCGGCGCATGCTCAACCATCTGAACTGGAACGGCGTGCCGGAGGCGCGGGCGTTGCTCCAGCGCACATCCGCCCCGGTCACCGACTCAGAGTCGGCTGGTGAGAACCGCCCGATCGACGAGCGTGACCTCCCGCCGCGGATCGACGCCGTCCGGGAGACGTTCGAGATCGCCTCCCGGCATCTCGGCGGGCCGCAGATCCTCGCCTACGTCGAGCAATGGATCAAGGACGACAAATCGTCAGCGCTCGTCGAGACGGTCGAGCGGCAGCACGCCCCAGTTGCCGAGATCCAGCAGGTGCTCGATCGGCACACGAGTTCGTCGGCGCCGGACGAGGAACTGTCCAGCCCCGTTCGCACCGGCGTCCGCGTCGCCCTCGCCCGCAGGCTGCTCACCGACGACGTCGAGTTCGTCAACAAGGCGAAGAAGTTCCTTGCGGTCGCCGATTACCACCGCGTCCTGCAGCGCACGATCGCCCCCGGCGCCAGCCAGGGGAAGCTCGGCGGCAAGAGTTCGGGCATGCTCCTCGCCGACGCCGTGATCAGGAATGCGCCGGAGTTCGCCGATGAGATCGGCGAGATTCGCATCCCGCGGACGTGGTACGTCACCTCGGACGGCATCCTCCGTTTCATCGAGCACAACCAGCTCGATGACGTCCACAATCACAAGTACCTCGAGATCGAAGAGATCCGCCGCGAGTATCCGCACATCGTCCAGGTGTTCCGGCACTCGTCCTTCCCGCCGGAACTGGAACATGGCCTGACGCTCGCGCTCGACGATCTCGGCGACGTCCCGCTCGTCGTCCGCAGCTCGAGCCTGCTCGAAGACCGCATCGGCGCTGCCTTCTCGGGCAAATACAAGAGCCTCTTCGTCGCCAACCAGGGGAGCCGGACCGAACGCCTGCGCAGTTTGATGGACGCGATTGCCGAGGTGTATGCCTCGGTCTTTGGTCCGGACCCCATCGAGTACCGCGCCAACCGCGGCTTCCTCGATTTCCACGAGGAGATGGGGGTGATGATCCAGGAGGTGGTCGGCGTCCGCGTAGGACCGTATCACCTGCCCGCGTTCGCCGGGGTCGGCCTGAGCCAGAATGATTTTCGCTGGTCACCGCGCATCGACCGGCAGGACGGGCTGCTTCGGATCGTCCCGGGACTCGGTACCCGCGCGGTCGACCGCGTCGGCGATGACTACCCCGTCCTCGTCGCGCCGGGCAAGCCGGGACTGCGGGTGAACACGACGCCGTGGGAGATCGAGCGCTACGCCCCGCGCAAGATCGACGTCATCAACCTCGAGACCCGTCAGTTCGAAACCGTGTCGGTCGAGGACCTGTTGCGCGAGCACGGACGCGACTACCCGATCGCACGGCACGTCCTGTCGATTTTCGACGGCGGCATCCAGCGTGCGGTCGGCACCGGATGGGATCCATCCGAGACGCCGGCGGTCGTCACCTTCGAGGGACTGTTCAGGGACACGCCGTTCCTGTCGCGAATGCGGGCGTTGATGACGTTGTTGCGCGAACGGTTGGAGATGCCGATCGACATCGAGTTCGCGTCCGATGGCCAGCATCTCTACCTCGTGCAGTGCCGCGCGCAGGCTTTCGTCGAAGACTCGGCGCCGGCCGTCATCCCGCCGGACGTTCCCGCCGATCGCCTGCTCTTCTCGACGCGGCGGTTCGTCTCGAACGGCCGGGTCCCCGACCTGACGCACATCGTGTATGTCGCGCCCGACGGGTACGACCGGCTCCAGTCGCAGGAGGAACTCGTCGCGGTCGGCCGTGCCGTCGGCCGCCTGAACCGGCTCCTGCCTCGTCGTCAGTTCGCGCTGATGGGACCGGGACGATGGGGGTCCCGCGGCGACATCAAGCTTGGCGTGCAGGTGACGTATTCCGATATCAACAACACGTCGCTGCTGATCGAAGTCGCGGCGCGCCGGGGCAGGTACGTGCCGGAAGTCTCCTTCGGCACCCACTTCTTCCAGGACCTCGTGGAGGCCGGGATCCGCTACCTGCCGCTCTTCCCCGGCGAAGAGGACGTCGTCTTCAACGAACACTTCCTCCTCGAGGCGCCGAACGCGCTCGCCGAACTGCTGCCGGAGTACTCACATCTGTCGAACGCCATCCATGTCGTCGACGTGCCGCGCGCCACGGGCGGCGACGTCCTCCGCGTGCTGATGAACGCCGACACCAACGAGGCGATCGGCATGTTCGCGCCTCTGTCTTGACTTGCCGGAAGAGGCCACTGTAGCTTGATGCGTTTGTTTCCCGGTCCAGTTCACACGTTCGAACGCACTCATCCGCGAGGAGTCACATGGCAGCTGGCGGCAACATTTTCAATGCGATGCTCCAGGAGTTCGACGGCGCCGCGCGCCTGCTCGGGCTCGACCCGGGCATCTGGAAGATCCTGACCCATCCGAAGCGGCAGATCACCGTCTCATGCCCGGTGCAGATGGACAACGGGGAGATCGAGGTTTTCACCGGCTACCGCGTCCAGTACAACATCACGCTCGGTCCGGCAAAGGGCGGCATCCGCTACCACCCGGATGTCTCGCTCGACGAGGTCACGGCACTGGCGGCGTGGATGACATGGAAGTGCGCGGTCGCGCACGTTCCTTTCGGCGGCGGCAAGGGCGGGATCATCTGTGACCCGACACGGATGTCACGGCGTGAACTCGAAGCACTGACTCGTCGTTACGTCGCCGAGATCATCGAGGCGATCGGTCCAGACAAGGACGTCCCCGCGCCCGACGTCAACACCAACGACCAGATCATGGCCTGGATCATGGACACCTACAGCATGCACGTCGGCCATACCGAGACCGCGGTGGTCACCGGCAAGCCGGTCGAGATGGGCGGCTCGCTCGGGCGTCGCGAAGCTACCGGCCGCGGCATCATGATCACGACCCGCGAAGCGTTGAAACACTTCGGACGCGACATCAAAGGAGCGTCGGTTGCCGTCCAGGGCTTCGGCAACGTCGGCTCCGTCTCGGCCGACCTGATGGCGAAAGCCGGCGCGAAGATCGTTGCCGTTACCGACTGGAAGGGTGGCGTCTACAACGAGCAGGGGTTCGACGTGTCGAAGATGCTCGACTACGTCAAACAGCACAAAACGATCGACGGCTTTCCGGACGGCGACCCCCTCGAGAACCCCGACCTCTTCAAGCTCGACGTGGACGTGCTCGTTCCGGCTGCGCTCGAAAATCAGATCACGAAGGACAACGCCGCCGACATCAAGGCCCGGATCGTCGCCGAAGGGGCGAACGGTCCGACTACGCCCGAAGCTCATCGATCCCTGCACGAGCGCGGCGTCTTCGTCATTCCCGACATCCTCGCCAACGCCGGCGGTGTGACCACGTCGTACTTCGAGTGGGTGCAGGACCGTCATGGTTATTTCTGGACTGAGCAGGAAGTCAACAGCCGCCTCGAGGCGAAGATGGTGGAAGCATTCGACGACGTGCTGCAGACGTCGATCCGCTACAAGACCGACATGCGCACCGCGGCGTACATCGTGGCCATCAATCGTGTCGCCACGGTCACGCGTATGCGCGGCATGTACGCCTGACGCATGACTCGGCGCGCCTAGCGCCGAGTTTCTCCTTTCTTTTTGCCGGCGATCCTCCTCCCCAGGCAGTAGCCGTGCGCGCGTGTGCCGGTGCTATGTTCGACGATAGCTCCGGACACGCCGCGGTCTCCCTCCTCCGCCTGACCCGGTAGCGACACCACTCGAAAGGAGCACTTCCATGTTTCACCTTCATCTCGTCATTCCCAGTGCAGCGCGATTTCGCCTCGCGCTGTTCGTCGCCGGAATGGCAGCACTCCTGATGTCCCCCATCCCTGCCTTCGGGCAGCAAGCCACTGGCGAATTGCGGGGACGCGTCGTCGATCCTCAAGGCGCCGTGATGCCCGGCGTCACCATCGTCGCGCGCGATGCGGACAGCGGACTCTTCCGCGAAACCGTGACGAATGCGGAAGGCACGTTCTTCTTCAGCGGCATCCGCCCCGGCCGCTACGAGGTCACGGCGGAGCTTGCCGGGTTCAAGAAGCTGACCCGGCCGGACGTTCGCGTCGAAGTCGGTAAGACGGCCTCCGTGGATCTCCGGCTCGAGGTTGGCGGCATCGAACAGCAGGTGACCGTCACCGGAGAAGCGCCGCTCGTCGATACCAGCTCGAAGGAGGTTGGCGGCAACATCACGAACCGTGAACTCGTGGAATTGCCGAGCATCAATCGCAACTTCGTCGGCTTCGTCGGCCTGCTTCCCGGCATCGTCCCCAGCATCAGCAACGAGTCGTTCGGATCCGATGCGATCACTGCCAACGCGGGTGATCCTCGCTACAACAACTACATGCTCGACGGCGCGAACAACAACGACGACGTCATCGGCCAGCGAGCCGGCACGCAGGCACGCACGCCGATCGAGTCGATCCAGGAGTTCCAGGTGCTGACCGGGCAGTTCGACGCGGAGTTCGGCCGCACCACCGGCGCCGTGATCAACGCCGTCACGAAGCAGGGCACGAATCGCTTCCGCGGCAGCGGTTTCGCCTTCTTCCAGGACGCGGCGCTGACCACGCGCGACTACTTTGCCGAGAAGGCGGACCTCGAAAAGCCGGATACGAAACAACAGCAGTTCGGCGGCACCATCGGCGGACCGGTCGTCCGCGACAAGGCGCACTTCTTCGTCAGCGTCGAACGCGTACTGATCGACGACGGCGTGACGGTGAACATCCCCGCCCGCCCCGAGTTCAACACCACGACCACCGAGAAGACACGCGTGTGGAACACGGTCGTCCGGTTCGACCATCAGTTGAACGCGGCCAACACCTGGGCGGTTCGCTGGCTGCGTGAGGATTCGCCACAGTTCAACCAGGTGATCGGCAACGTGACGCTCGACGCTGCCCGCGAAGAGTTCGACGTCGACCAGACCGTTGTCGGGACACTGAGTTCGGTCCTGGGCTCGAGCCCGGTGAACACGTTCCGGGTGGCGTGGACGCGCGAGGACGTCGCCTTCGCCAACCCCTGCTACAACAACAACGGACAGAACCAGGCGGCCTGCCCGCCGACGCTGGATTTCCAGACGTTCACCCACGGCACGAGCGACGTCGCTCAGGGTCGGTTGAACGACGCCTTCCAGGTTGAGGACACGTTCGCATGGTTCATCCCGGGCCACCGCGGCGACCACGACGTCAAGTTCGGCGTCCAGTACCAGTATTCGGATCAGACCTTCACGAACCAGGGCATCAGCAACGGGCTCTTCTCGTTCGCGACTGACCTCCCCTTCGATCCGGCCAATCCGGCGACATATCCGGAGCGATTCTCCGTTCGCGTGCCGGGTCCGCTCGAGTTCTACCAGAAGGGCCACTACGTGTCGGCCTTCGCCCAGGACAAGTGGCGGATGAACGATCGCCTCACTCTGAGCCTCGGCGCGCGTTACGACGTGGACATCCTGCCGGTGCCCACCGAACCGAACCCCTTCTTCGACTTCAGCGATTCCCCCGTCGACACGAACAACATCGCACCGCGGATCGGCTTCGCCTACGACCTCGGGGGCGCCGGGACGACGGTGATCCGGGGCGGGTATGGGTTGTTCTACAACTCGGTCTCGCTGGGCACGCTCTCCGGGATCATCAGCGATGGGCCGCTGTCGGATTCGTTCACGGTCAGCTTCCCCGTCAACGGCGTGGACCCCGGTCCGTCCAACGGGCAATTCCCCACCAATCCGTTCCTGGTGAACGGGCCCGTGGTGAATCGCGAACTCCTCGAGCAGATGTTCCAGCCTGGCTCCACGGTGCCCAACGGCGGCTCCTTCAGCATCGACAACCCCGATCGGACGACGCCGTATGCGCATCAGGTGTCCTTCGGTGTCGAGCGCCAGGTGCGGGGCAACATGTCGGCCTCCGCCGAGTACATCCACGTCGCCAACCGCGACGCATTCATCAATCTCGATCTCAACCCCGGCCTGCGCACCTCGCCGGCGCGCACCTCGCCGTACGTACGCATCAGCGACGAGTTCCCGGCTGGCGTGTTCACGCTCGTCAACGAAGGAGAGAGCGATTACGACGCTCTCCAGTTGTCGTTCGAGAAGCGCTTCAGCAACAACTGGAGTTCGAGGGTGTCGTACACGCTGTCGCGCGGCCGCGGCAACTTCGATGGCAACGGGATCGGCACGAGCCCGTTCCAGCTGCTCGACGATCTCCGGCTGGACCTGAACAAAGGGCCGCTCGATGCCGACCGTCCGCACAACCTCGTGTGGAGCGGAACGGCGTTGATTCCACGCACCGGCGGCCTCACGTTCAGCTGGGTGGCGCGCGCGATGAGCGGCACGCCGTTCACGCTCACGGATTCGACGACGGATCCCGATCGCAACGGCAGCTTTTCGGAGCCGCTCGAGGCGGGCACGTACAACGGACAGGGAGAGGATGCCTACGAGGTCGACTTCGAGAGCGAGCGGAACGGCGCGCGCGGTCCGGGGTTCTTCCAGCTCGACATCAGGGCGGGATATCGCATCGCCGTGGCTGACGGGATGACGCTCGACGCGTTCGGCGAGATCTTCAACCTCACCAACCGCGCGAACTTCGCGAATCCATCGGGGGATCGGCGTCAGAGCAATTTCCTGCTGCTGACCGACCTGAGGGAGGGCGCGCTGCCACGCACTGGACAGTTCGGGCTCCGGTTCGCGTTCTGACGGTTGCGGCCAGGAGCTGACATCAGCAGATGTCTCAACTCTTCACCGCCGAGAACGCCGTGGACGGAGAGTCATCTGGTGGGTCACGGGATATGAATGGCGCTGTGGTCGACCCCGGCGCCGTTCATAGCAGGATCCCAACAGAATGCCCTCTGCGCCCCCTGCGCACTCGGCGCTGAAGCATTGGATCAGCTGCAGGTATTACCCCGGAGTCACGAGTTCAGCGCAGTGGCTGCCGCTCACGTCCACCTCGAGCGGCGGCTTTACACCAGCCCCTGATCCATCATCGCGTCGGCGACCTTCAAGAATCCCGCGATGTTGGCGCCGTGCACGTAGTTGCCGGCGACGCCGTACTCCTCGGCTGTCTCGCGGCAGGCGCGGTGAATCGACTTCATGATCCGGTGCAGTTCCCGGTCGACCTCTTCGCGTGACCACTGCATGCGCGCGCTGTTCTGCGCCATCTCGAGCCCGGACGTCGCAACCCCGCCCGCGTTCGCGGCCTTGCCGGGCGCGTAGAGGACGCCGGCATCGAGCAGCACGTTCACCGCATCCGGATCGCAGGGCATGTTCGCCCCCTCCGCCACCGCCACGACACCGCCGTTGACCAGGTTCATGGCGTCGCGCTGGTTGATCTCGTTTTCGGTCGCGCTCGGGAAGGCGCAGTCGGCCGGATGCGCCCAGAGCGGATTGTGATCGAGCGACCGATCGACCGGCGTGTACACCGCCGAGCGGAACCGCTCGGCGAACTCGCGCACGCGTCCGCGGCGGACGTTCTTGAGGTCGAAGAGGAAGTCGAGCTTCTCCCGATCGAATCCCTCCTCGTCGTAGATGTAGCCGTCGGAATCGGAGATGGTGACCGCTTTGGCGCCGAGATCGATCAGCTTCTCGATGGTGTACTGCGCGACGTTGCCGCTGCCTGAGACGAGGCAGACCTTGCCGTCGAACGTCTCGTTGCGTGTCGCCAGCATCTCGGCCATGAAATAGACCGCTCCGTACCCGGTCGCCTCCGGACGAATGAGCGATCCGCCCCAGCTGAGTCCCTTTCCGGTCAGCACACCCGTGAACTCGTTGCGCAACCGCTTGTACTGGCCGAACAGGTAGCCGATCTCACGCCCGCCGACGCCGATGTCACCGGCCGGGACGTCCGTGTTCGGCCCGACATGGCGCATCAATTCGGTCATGAAGCTCTGGCAGAAGCGCATCACTTCGTGATCCGACTTCCCGTGCGGATCGAAGTCGGAACCTCCCTTTCCTCCTCCCATCGCAAGCGTGGTCAGCGAGTTCTTGAACACCTGCTCGAAGGCCAGGAACTTCAGCACGCCCAGCGTGACCGAGCGATGGAACCGCAGTCCGCCCTTGTACGGGCCGAGCGCGCTGCTCATCTGGATCCGGAACCCGCGGTTCACGTGGATCTCCCCGCGATCGTCCTGCCACGGCACGCGGAACATGACCACGCGCTCCGGTTCGACGAGGCGCTCGATGACCTTTGCTTTCACCAGATCGGCCCGACGCTGCACGACGAGATCGAGGCTCTCGAGCACTTCTTCGACAGCCTGATGAAACTCGGGCTCGGCGGGGTTCCTGGCGTGAACTCCGGCCAGGACGTCGGTGATGTACGGAGAGACGGACGCGCGCGTAGATCGGCTGACCAGCATTCTTCCTCCTCGCTGAAGCCTGACGGCGACCGGACGAACGACGGGGTCCGGAGTTTACCACCGCATCGGGTGGCCATAAAATCGCTCGCAATGACCAGATCGTCTGTTTTCGCCACCCTTGCCGCGCTCACCTGCCTCGCCGTCTCGTCCGCGCCGACCGCGCAGCAGATACCCAATCCCGCTCCCATCGACCCCCAGCGCGTGCAGGACCAGGACACGATGACCTGGGCCGACTACCGGCCGATCCCGGGAACGAACTGGGCCGACAACGCCGTGCCGGGCGAACGGGTTCTGCGGGTTGCGCTGGTGGCGGTCGATTTCCCCGATCAGCCGTTTGTCATCACACAGCCGAAGGGATCCGACTTGTTCGGCAATCCACAGGTGGAGCCGGTCAAGCGCGAAGACGTCCCGCAGTTCTACGCGGATTTCTGGGGCACACCGAACAAGCTGAACCACGGCCACACCATCCACGAGTTCTGGATGGAACAGTCGCGCGGCAAGGTCGGCATCCCGAAGATCGATGCCTACGGTCCATACCGGATGCCGCACAACCTCTTCCAGTACGGACTGAATGAATGGGGTCAGGAAGGCGCCTGCCCGACGGGCTTCACGTGCAACCACCGGATGGAGCCCGATGTCGACGCGCTCTGGACGGCCGACAAAGGCGTCGGCATCAAGAAGCAGTACGACATCGTCCTCCGCATCTACGCCGGCTACGACGAGACGAGCGTCTGGCAGGAGTTCGGCGAGATGAAGTTCAACTCGAAAGAAGACATCCCGGCAGAGTGGGGCAACCCGGACACGACCAAGCCGCGCTGGGCGCCGACGCGTTACGTTCCCTGGACCTCGTGGAAGGCGGCTGCGCAGCAGTGGGGCCTCTCATCAGTGCGCCAGGGGGAGAACTCCGGCACGATCACGCACGAAATCGCCCACTTCGCGTTCCGCACGGGCGACAACAACAACAATCCGTACGTAACGCCTTACCGGCGTGTCGGGTCGGGACCATGGGATGTGATGGATCGCGGATCCTTCAACGGTCCCGGCGGACCTCATCGCCGATGGGTCGTTCCTGCAAACGAAGGCGCCTCGATGCCGGCCGGCTTCATGCTGCGGAACCGGATCCGCTACAAGTGGCTGCAGCCGTCGCAGGTGCGGGAACTCACGCGCAGCGGACTGACGTCATCCGGCCTTGCGGTCGCGACGATCACCGCGCGGGCGGTGGATCCTCTGCCCGGCGAGGTCGCCGGCGTTGTCGTCCGGCTCGATGGCGACGCGCCGCAGGACCGCACGCCGAAGTGCGACATCAACACGGATCCTCTTTGCGCCGGCGAGCCGGTGTTCAATTTCTACTCCATGGAAGTCGTCCAGCGGATCGGCTACGACTCGTTCACGCCGGATAACGGCGTGCTGATCGCGAAGAACAAGGACGGGGAAGGGCGCACCTGCGGCTACAACTGCTTCACCTGGGTCATCGACGCGAACCCCGAAGACATCGGCATGGTCGACTTCGTGAAACCCGATGGCACCAGAGTGATGCGGACGATTGCCGACTATCGGCAGTTGAACGGCGCGCTCTTCCATGCGGGACTCAACTCGGGCAGCCAGTACGAGTGGCGGGACGAGCACAATCGTCTTCACTTCTACGTGATCGACGTGAAGCGGGACGCTCTCGGGATCCTGTCGTATACGGTGGGGGTAAGAGCGCTCGACGGCGCCGGCCCACACGAGCGTGGCGTCGCCGCGACGATCGAAGGGGACGAGATCGTCCTGCGGAACACCGGTACCGCGATCGATCTCTACAGGCTGTCGGCGTCTGTCGATGGGCGTAACTGGAACGTCCAGCTGCCAACCGCCCTCGCTGCCGTGCCCGCGGGATCCACGGCTCGCGTCCCGCTGCACATCACGCGCGGGACCGGTCCCACCACGGTGACGGTCACCGCGGTATCAGAGAGCGATCCATCGAAAAAGACGACCGCCACGGCTGAGCGCCAGTAGGGCGCCCCTTTACGGGGTGCCACCTCTATAACAACGCGTTGACGATCTGGACGTACGCCTCGATCGCCGCATCGAACTCGTCGAGGGACACGTGCTCGTCGTCAGTGTGCGCCACCAGGTGCGAGCCGGGACCGAAGAGCAGCGGCGCGCCCCAGCGCGTCAGAAGCGGGATATCGGTGGTGAACGGAAAGCTGGCGGACGGAATGCCCGGAATCGTGTGCAGCCTGACCGGAGGCACTCGCAGGATCTCCTTCACCTGGACCAGCGGCTCCAGCACCTTCACGGTGCCAAGCACATCGTCGGCGTCACCAACCGTGCGGAACATCACTTCCGCGGACGCGCGCGCCGGAACGACGTTGGGGGCCACGCCCCCTTCGATCAGCCCAACGCTGTAGGACGTTCTGCCGAACGTTGGATTCGACGGCAGCTCCAGGTCGCGCAGCCGGACGATCGCGTCCACCAGCTTCTCGATCGCCGATTCGAAGTGCTCGGGCGCGGACGAGTGGCCGGCGCGCCCGCGCGCCTTCAGCTTCACGCGAAGGATTCCCCGAGTGCCGGTGGCGAGGCGGTTCTCCGTCGGCTCGCCGTTGACGAGGAACTTCGACCCAATCGACGCGGCATTCGCCGCAACCGCTCCCTCGCTCCCCCGCTCCTCTCCAACGACGAAGAGCAGTCCGACCCGGCGCCTGCCATCGGCGCGAAGCCGTTCGGCCGCCGCCACCTGCGCGGCCAGGATCCCCTTCGCGTCACACGCCCCTCGTCCGACCAATTGTCGTTCGACGATGCGGCTCGGGAAGAACGGCGGCACGCAGTCGTAGTGGGTAGACAGCACGACGCTCGGTTCGTCGATGGTGGCGAGGACGTTGAAGCGATCGTCGGCCACCTGCTGCCGGGTCACGGTGTACCCGAGGCCCTCGAGTCGCATCGCGAGCCACTCGCCCGCAGCTTTCTCCTGACCGGTCGTCGAGTCGATGTCGATCAGCTCTCGGGCGAACCGGAGCGCGTCTACCGTATCCATTCTTCGAGGGCCGTCTTTGCGTCTGTCCGTTCGTCGCGGTACTTGACGATGACCGGAGTGATCACCGAAAGGCCCCACTCCTTTCCAGCCCCTGATTCTACCGGCCTGGCCCCTGGTACGACGACCGCGCCTTCGGGGACGATGAGAGGATGGTCCCGCTCTGGTCTGATGATCGTGCGTCTGGTCAGATCGTAGATTGGCGTCGATCCCGTGATGATCGTGCCGGCGGCGAGAACGGCGCGCCGCTTGATCACGGCGCCTTCGTACACGCCACAGTTGCCGCCGATCATGACGTCGTCTTCAACGATCACCGGAAGGGCGCCGACCGGCTCGAGCACGCCGCCGATCTGGGCCGCGGCACTGACGTGGACGCGTGCGCCCACCTGCGCGCACGATCCGACGAGCGCATGCGAGTCGATGAGCGACTCCTCGCCGACCCAGGCGCCGATGTTGATGTACATCGGCGGCATGCAGATGACGCCGCGTCCGAGATAGGCGCCGTCGCGGACGCTGGATCCGCCGGGGACGATCCGGACGCCGGTCTCCACACTCATGGGCTTCAACGGCAGCGTGTCCTTGTCGAAGAACAGACCGCGGCCGTCGGCCTGGTCCACGGTGTCCCCGAACCGAAACGCCAGCAGGATGCCGCGCTTGACCCAGGCGTTCACCTTCCAGCCGGTGGGCGATCCGGGATGCGGTTCTGCGGCCCGCGCGGTGCCTTCGGAAAGGGCGCCTCGCAACTCCGCTACGGCGGCGCGCGCCTCCTCGCGCTTCGCAGCCGAACCCGCGGTGAAGAGCGCGTCGATGTGCGCCTGCAGGCTCATCGGGCGGCGGCCGCCAGCCCCTCGAGCACGGCGGCGATCCTCTGGCGGGAGGCATGCTGCGGCGGCACGAGCGGAAGCCGGTATCGCTCGTCGATGAGTCCCATCATGCTCATGGCGGCCTTGATCGGGATCGGGTTCGCCTCGACGAAGTTCACGGTCATGAATGGCATCAACATGTTGTGGAGCCGCCGGGCCGCGGCGAAATTCCCCGACGCCGCATACTCGACCATCAGCGCCATCTCCGCCGGCATGCCGTTCGACGCAACGGAAATGACGCCGTGGCCGCCAACGGCCATCACCGGCAACGTGAGCGAGTCATCTCCGGAGAGAACGATGAACTCGGCCGGGACCGACCGGCACACCTCGCAGATCTGTCCCATGTTCCCCGAGGCTTCTTTCACCCCGACGACGCCGGGAATCGTACTCAGTCGAACGAGCGTTGCCGGATCGACGTTCACCCCTGTCCTCCCGGGGACGTTGTAGACGATGATCGGCAGCGGGACCGCTTCGGCAATCGCGCGGTAGTGCTGATACAGACCTTCGGCGGTCGGTTTGTTGTAGTACGGCGTGACGGACAGCAACCCGCTCGCGCCGGCCTGCTGCATGCGCCTGGCGACGTGAATGACCTCGCGCGTGTCGTAGCCGCCGGCCCCGGCCAACACCGGCACCTGCCCGTTGGCTTCTTCCACCACGAGTTCGACGATGCGGACTCGTTCGTCCTCGCTCAGCGTCGGACTCTCGCCAGTCGTCCCGCAGGGAACGAGAAAGTGGATTCCCGCATCGATCTGCCGCCGGGCCAGCCGGCGCACCCCAGCTTCATCGACGTTGCCGTCTCCGTCGAACGGAGTGACGAGAGCCGTACCGCAACCAGTCCACAGTCTTCGCATCGGCATACTCCAGGTTCGTTAAAGTCCCAACATGTCCCGCATCGTGAACCACCCTCGACGTCCCCTGATCCACATCGCCGCCTCCAGCGCGCCGCGCGCGAACGCCGTCCGGTCGCGCGCCGTGTGCGTGAGCGTGATCGTCTCGGCGGGCGAATCGAAGCCGACGGTGTGCGTCCCGGGGATGTAGCCGGCCCTCGTGGACGAGACATCCACCGCGGCGCCTGCCGCTTCGACGGCCCGCTGCAACGCGATGGCGGTGCCGGACGGCGCGTCCTTCTTCGCCGCGTGGTGTGCCTCGTGGATCCAGGCGGAGAAGCCGCGTTCGGCCATGACCGTTGCCGCCCGTTCCACCGTGGCGAGAAACGCGTTCACGCCGATGGCGAAGTTCGGCGCAGCGATCACGCCGACCGTCAGCGCCGCGAGGTCGCGCTTCACATCCTCTTCGTGCGCATGCCAACCCGTCGTGCCGATGACGAGCGACAGTCCCCGGGATGCGAGCGCCCGGGCATTCGCAGGCACCGCGTCCGCGGTGGAGAAATCGATCGCCACCTCGGCCTCCGGCCAGCGCGATGGATCGTGGGCATTTGCCGACGTCACGGCCCCCGCCACTTCGATTGGGTACTCGGGCGCAAGGGACTCGACCAGCCTGCCCATTCGTCCGCGACCGACCAGGAGAACTCGCAGGAGACCGCTCATCACGCCGCCCCGGCGCGTGCGAAGAACTCGGTGTGCAGCCGCGACATCGCCGCCGGGACGTCCGCATCGTTCAGCACGACCGTGACGTTCCGCCGCGACGCCGCCTGCGAGACCATCCGCAGCGGAAGCCGGCCGAGGGCGGCAATCACGCCGACGGCCATCGCCGGATCGTGTCGCAGGTTGTGACCCACGGCGCTCACGATCGCCATTCCCCGCTCCACGCGGACGGACGCAAACTCGGCCAGCTCCCGCTCGATCGCCTCGATCCGCCGATCGTCATCCAGCGTCATCGACACGCTGACCTCCGAGGTCGTCACCACGTCCACCGACGTCGTGTGCCGTTCGAAGACCTCGAACACGCGGCGGAGGAAGCCGTGCGCCAGCAGCATCCGCGTCGAGGTGACATCGACGACCGTGACGTTGCGCTTGCACGCGATCGCCGTCAGCGGGGGCCCATCCGGCTGCGCATCCGCGGTGATCACGCTGCCATGGCCCTCCGGCCGCGTCGTATTGAGGACCCGCACGGGAATGTTCCTCTCGATCGCCGGCAGGATCGTGCTGGGGTGCAGGACCTTCGCCCCGAAATACGCCAGCTCCGAGGCTTCTTCGAAGGTCAGTTGCGGGACCGGCTGTGCGTCCGGCACGACCCGTGGGTCGGCGGTCAGGATCCCATCCACATCGGTCCAGATCTGAATCTCGCGCGCGTCCAGCGCCGCGCCGATGATGGCCGCCGAGTAGTCCGATCCTCCTCGTCCCAGCGTGGTCGTGATGCCGTCCTCGGTGGCGCCCACGAATCCGCCGATGATGGCGACTTCATCACTCGCGGTTGCGTTGGACAGTTCCCGCCGCGCGGCCGTCCTGGTCGCGCCCAACGGCGAGGCTGCGCCGAAGTTCGCGTCGGTGACGATCGCCCGCCGCGGATCGATCCATCGCACCGGCACGCCTGCGCCGTGAAGGAGCGCCGTCATGACGCGGCTCGACATCAGCTCCCCTGCGGCCGCGACCCGGTCCGCTCCGCGCGGCGTCAGTTCGCGAAGCACCGCAACCGAGGTGAGGACCGCCCGAACGTCCTCGCAATGCCGCCGCACATCGGTCCACACGGCGTCGCGATCATCGCCACACAACTCGTCCACAACCGCGCGATGGCGCTCCTGGATGTCGAGTACGCGGCGTTCGACGTCCTCCACGTCCCCGTCGCCCGCCGCCCTGCACGCAGACAACAGGACGTCGGTCACGCCGGACATCGCCGACACCACCACCACGACCGGACCACCCGCGGCCTTCGCCTTCGCGACGATGCGCGCCACGCGCCGCATCGCCGCCGCGCCTGCCACCGACGTTCCGCCGAACTTCATCACGAGTGGACGGGTCATCAATCCTCCAGCAGGCCCTCCGCCTGCATCAGTTCGGCATTGAGGATCGCGGCGCCGGCGGCACCGCGGACGGTGTTGTGCGCGAGCGCCACGAACCGCGTCCCGAGCACAGGGCATCGGCGAATGCGCCCGACCGTCACCGCCATTCCCGCGGCACGATCCGCATCGAGCCGCGGCTGCGGACGGAACGACTCCTCCAGCACTTCGAGCGGGAATTCAGGCGCGCTCGGCAAACCGAGCTGCTGCGGCCGCCCCTGCCAGGTCCGCATCGCGCGTACGACGTCGTCGACGGGCGGTGCCGCCTCCATGGCAACCGAGACCGTCAGCGTGTGGCCATCCACCACAGGAACGCGGTTCGTGTGTGCGCTGACGATGGCGGGATGAGGCGTGACGATCTCACCGGTAAGCGTTCCGAGGATCTTGTTGGCTTCGGTTTCGATCTTCTCTTCTTCCCCGCCGCCAATCTCAGGGATGACGTTCCCGACGATGTCGAAGGACGGCACTCCCGGGTAGCCCGCACCGGAAATCGCCTGCATTGTCGTCGTGATGACCGATCGGATCCCGAACGGACGGAGCGGCGCCAAGGCCATCGCCAGCGCGACCACGGAACAGTTCGGATTGGTGACGATCGCTCCCCGCCACCCACGTGCCCGCCGCTGCGCCTGCAGGAGCGCGAGGTGCTCCGGGTTGATCTCCGGAATCAACAACGGCACGTCGTCCATCATCCGGAAGCTGCGAGCGTTGCTGACGACGATGTGTCCGGCGGCGGCGAAAGCGGGCTCGATCTCGACGGCGGCCGTTGCGTCGAGCGCCGAGAACACGAGCCGTGGTCCTCTCCCGGGCGTGCATGCCTCGACACGTTTTCCGTCGACGCTCCGCGGCAGACGCCCCCCAAGCCGCCACGTCGCGGCCTCGATATACAGCCGTCCCTCGGACCGTTCGCTCGCCGCCAGCCACGCCGGCCGGAAGAACGGATGGTTGTCGAGCAATCGCAGGAACTGCTGCCCCACCATCCCGGTGGCCCCCAGAACACCAACCTCAATCGATAGATGCACTCTGCGTCCCCTGCCCTCTCGGCGCGCACAAAAAAACCCGTCGACTACACCCTATGGTGCTGGTCGACGGGTTGCTCTGCTGCTTCGAGTAGCTGAAAGTCTTCAGCTCACAGACGCGCACACACCACCGACCTGCGGAGTCGCTTGACCCGCTTTCGATCGGCGCGATGCTTCATCGTGAACATCTGGCGCATGAATATAGCGGACAGATCCGAACCGGGCAACCAAAAACTTCCAGGTCGCTGCGCGATCGTCGCGGGACACTAGCGTCCGACACGGAAGGCAATCGTTTCCTGCACCTTTCCGGATTCCGTCGCGGCCGTGAACTCGATCAGGTACTCGCCGGCGGCGAGCGCCGAGAGCGGCAGTTCCGTCTCGAAGAAGCCGTCGGCGGCCGGCTTGAACGGAAGATCCGACATTGCCGTGCCGCTCCGGTTCAACAGGCGGCCGGTGATCGTTGGCGTCTGCCCCCCTGGCGCGTACCCCTGGATCCGGACGAGCAGGCGTTCGGCGCGGCTGAACTCGCGATCCACGGCGGGCGGCCTCGAGGGATCGGCGCGGATCTCGTTCATGTCGCGCGCTGTCCGTCCGCGATAGATCCGCGGTGTGCCGAGCGACACCTGCACCTGCGTGAAGTCGGGAATCGTCAGCTCACGTATGGTGGCGTCGAGTACCTGGCCGTTCTCACCCAGCACGTTCATCCGAAGCTGCAGCTGTCCTGGCGGGGCATCAAAGGTGACGCTGCCTCCCGCCGATCCCACCGTGGGCGGCGTCGCCGGCGCAGCGGCCGGGTCAGGCACCGGCCCGCGGAACAGCGGGCGGCCGTCAGGCGCCACGGCCGTCAGTTGCACGCTCGCGGCGGCGCGATCGTCGCGGTTGGCCGCAGGACCATCAAGTCCTGGCTCCCACGCAAACGTCACGCGGGCGCGGCCGTTCTCCCCCTTTGCCGTGCCGATCCAGAATTTCGCCGGACGGCCGCCCGCAGGCTCTGCCAGCGACGTCAGCGCCTTGGTGACCGCAGCGGGTGGCTCCGGCTTCGGCGGCGCGAGGATGCGTGCCGCATCTTCCTTCGTCAGCGCCCAGTAACCCTTCCGCGCGCGAACGTGAACATCGTTGCGCGTGACCTTGACCTCGATCTCGTGGAACTTGCCGTCCGTCGGCGCTTTCGATGACGTGTAGCCGAGCAGGTAGTAGCCGCTGGAGTCACGGATGATCTGCCGCATCCCGACCGCGAGGTCGTTGCGGTTGACGATCGCGCGGCCATCGGTGTTGTTGGCCAGCGTGTGCAGCGTGTCGAGGGATGACTTGAGACCGGCGGCATCCTGCTGGATCCCGACGGCCTCGTTGATGCCGTATTCGAAGGCCGCCAGCCCGCGCGGGTCGACGGCATAGATCGACGTGTTCTCCGTATTCGCCGTCTGGAAGACATCCCGCATCTCGGAGAGCAGGTCGACGGTTTTCGACCAGGTGTAGCGGTCGTCGTTCTCGGCGGTCGAATTGCCGCGATTGCGGTTGCCGAAACCGGGCATCGCGGCGACCGGATCCGCCAGCTGCGGCGGCAGCGCAGCGGTGAAGCCTTCGCTCACGAAGATGATCGACTTGCGCCCCTCGCGCAGCGTGCCCATCTTGATTGCCGCCGCTTTGAGCGCGCTCATCGTGATCTCGTTGCGGATCCGTTCGACCGTCGCGGCCGGATAGTAGGCGTACTGCTCCTCGAACTGGTTTCTCGGCTGGTAGTTGAACTTGCGCCCTTCGAACGCCTCGATCGCCGAAACCAGCTTCTCCCGGTCGCGCGTGAAGCTGATGTCGCCCACCGGCGTCAGCGGATACATCACCGCCACCATGTCGGCCGGCGCCAGCTGATTCTGGACGAAGTCGATCAGCGGCTTGCGGACGGCCATGTCGTTGCCGCGGCGCACGTGATAGTCGTCGAACAGGATCACGAACAGCCGCACCTCGGGGCGGGCGGCCTCGCGTTCCTCGTCCTGCGTGGTGCGGATCGCGGAAATCGCCGGCCCCTCGGCCTGGTCGATCGGATCGATCTTGATGATCTCGAACTGCTCGACCTGCTGCCGGGCGCCATCCTCGAACACCTGGAACTCTTCCGGCTTCAGATCGAGGATCGGGTTCCCCTTTCGGTCGCTGACGATCACGTCGACGCGGACGAAGTTGATCCCGGACCTGAACGTCGGGGGCCGCTGCTGCGGATCCTGGGCGGGCGGCGCCTGCGATTGTGGCGGCTGTTGCTGCTGCGGCTGTTGTCGCGCGGCGGGAGCGCCACTCAGCGCGACGACGGCCGCGAGGGCTGTGACGAGCGGGACAAGTGCTGCGCGCATAAGTATTTGGACGATCCGCGGCTGTAGGCAGCCTCACCGGGATGATAACATTCGGAGATTTTCATACTCGACAGGAGCTCATCGTGACGCAGGACACCGCCTCCGTTCCTCAGCCGTTGACCGTCCTTTCCGAGGACGAACAGATCCTCCGGGACAGCGTCCGCGAATTCGCGGATGCACAAGTCCGTCCACTCGTGCGCGAGATGGACGAACAGGCGAAGATCCCCAGGGACCTGGTGACGAAGCTGTTCGATCTCGGCGTCATGGGGATCGAGATCCCGGAAACCTACGGCGGATCGGGGGGCACCTTCTTCCACGCGGTGCTGGCGGTGGAAGAGCTGTCGCGGGTCGATCCGTCCATCGGCGTCCTCGTGGACGTGCAGAACACGCTGGTGATCAACGCGTTCGCCCGCTGGGGGGACGACGACATCAAGAAGCGGTATCTGACGCGGCTCGCCGCCGGCACCGTCGGCGCCTACGCGCTCTCTGAAGCCGGATCGGGCAGCGACGCGTTCGCCCTCACCACGCGCGCGGCGGAGGACGGCGACGCTTACGTCATCAGCGGCCGCAAGCTCTGGATCACGAACGGCAACGAAGCGGACGTCTTCATCGTCTTTGCGACCGTCAACCCCGAAGCCGGCTATCGCGGCATCACCGCGTTCATCGTCGAACGCGACATGCCGGGGTTCACCGTCGGCAAGAAGGAAGACAAGCTCGGCATCCGGGCCAGCAGCACCTGCGAGCTGATTCTCGAGGACTGCCGTGTTCCGAAGGCCAACATCCTCGGCGAAGTCGGCAAGGGGTACAAGGTCGCGATCGAAACGCTGAACGAAGGCCGGATCGGGATCGGCGCCCAGATGGTGGGGCTCGCCAGGGGCGCGCTCGACGCCACGATCGCCTATACGAAGGAACGCAAGCAGTTCGGCAAGGCGATCGCCGAGTTCCAGGCGGTCCAGCACCAGATCGCGCGTGCGGCCGTGGACGTCGAATCGGCGACCCTCGCGGTGTACAACGCCGCGCGCCTGCGTGACGCAGGCCGCCCCTTCCTGACCGAGGCGGCAATCTGCAAGATCCTGTCGTCAGAAGTCGCCGAACGTGTCTCGTCGCTCGCGGTCAACCTCTTCGGCGGCAACGGATTCGTCAAGGAGTACCCGGTCGAGAAGTTCTTCCGCGACGCCAAGATCGGTCAGATCTACGAAGGCACCTCGAACCTGCAGCTCCAGACGATCGCCAAGCAGCTCCTCGGCTGATTCCGCCTTCGGCGGATGGTAGATGGTCGATGGGAAATGGTAAAGCGCCTGGTTGCGACGTCGTTGCTGCTTGGACTGGCGCTTTACACTCGCGTGATCCGCTGAGGGGTTCTTAGCCCCAAGCGCTACAACTTAAGCACCGTGTAGAGCGCCCGTCCAAGCAGCACGCACTCCGACCCAGGCGCTTTACCATCTACCATCTCCCATTTACCATTCTCATCTCTCGTCCGCGCGCTCAGCCTCTCGACGGCGCGTGTCTTCGTCCTCGGCCGTATCACCGAGGCCGGTGGTTTCACCGCCCGTCTCCAATCCCAACACGTCACCTGGCTGCGCACGTCCGGCGAAATGCGGACTCACGTCGTCGCTCGGCCGCCGCTCGCCCGACTCGTCGACGCGCGCGGCGATGTGCTCACGATCGAAGCGGTCGCGGGAGCGGATGTCGGATGAAACGACGGAGCCGGCCGTGGCACCAGTCGAGGTGGACGGACGGGACCGGAATGAGGACGGCTCGATGGGCCGCAGCCGGCTCGCGGTGTACGCACTGGCCGCCCACCACGTCGGCTGCTGATAGTGCCGTGCCGTCTCGTGCCGCCAGGCGGTCCGATCGGCCGCCAGATCGTCAGGGCAGCAGATCGCCCCGAGGCGGTGCTCGTACGACCTCAGGTCGTCGTCGGACAGCGTGCTGAAGGTCCGCTCGTCGAACTCGGGGTACTGCCGCAGCGTGGCGCGCGACACGTCGACGCGCAGCGCGGTGCGGTCACGATCGAGCGTCGCGTGCCCGATCGGCACCAGGAACCGCCGCGACGTGAACCAGCCGCCGGAATCGATGACGGTGTAGAGCACGCGTCCGGATCCGGAGTCGACGAGGAACCCGTCGACCTCTCCCACCTTCTCATCGTCTGCGCTGCGAACATCGAGGCCGTCCAGGTCCAGATCCGAACCGTCGAGGTCGTCGGCGTCGAGATATCGAAGGCGCGAAGCGAATGTCTGCTGCATGTAGGTCCTCCCGGCCCGACAGGCAGCAAAATCGATTCCTACGCGAGAATGTGTTCGGCGATCACCATGCGTTGGACTTCGGACGTGCCCTGGTAGATCTCGGTCGCCCGCACATCGCGGAACAGGCGCTCGACCGTCGATCCGCGCCGGTATCCGTGTGACGCGAGGATCTGCATTGCCTTGTCGGCCGCCCGATGGGCCGCCTCGGATGCGAACAGTTTGGCCATCGAGGCTTCGACCGTCGGCCGGGGCTGCCGGGCCCGGGCGTCGGCGGCCTTGCAGGTCAGCATGCGGGCGGCCTCGATCTCGGTCGCGGCATCCGCGATCATCCACTGGATCGCCTGGTAGTTGGCGATCGGCTGTCCGAACGCGTGGCGGGACTTCGCGTATTCCATCGCTTCATGCAGGGCCGCTTCGCCGACGCCGAGCGCCTGCGCCGCGATCGCGACCCGTCCGCCGTCGAGCGCCCACATCGCGATGTGGAACCCCTCCCCCGGCGTGCCGAGCAGCGCGTCGGCATCGACCCGCACGTTCTCGAACTGCAGGTCCATACACCCGAGTCCGCGGACGCCGAGCGAGTCCTGCATCGCCACGCGCTTCACACCCGGCGTGTCGAGCGGGACGAGGAACGCGCTGATGCCGCGACCGCCCAGACTCGTCCCGGGCGACGCGTGCGTGGCCGCGAACACGATGACGATGTCGGCCGCCTCGGCGTTGGCGACCCAGACCTTCCGTCCGTTGAGCACGTAGCCCCGGTCGTCCAGGCGGGCGACGGTCTGCTGGTTCGCCGCGTCCGAGCCGGCATGCTCTTCCGAGAGCGCGAACGCACCGAGCGCTTCACCGGCCGCGAGCCGTTTCAACCACTCCTGCTTCTGCGTGTCGGTGCCGAACTGCGCGATCGGTTCCGCGACGAGCGAGTTGTTCACCGACGCGATCACCGCGACCACGGCGCTCGCGCGCGCGAGTTCCTCCATCGCGATGGCGTAGCTCGGATAATCGAGACCGGCGCCGCCCCACTCCTTCGAGATGGTGACGCCCATCAGCCCCTGCTTTGCCGCCGCCCGGACCAGATCGATCGGGAACTCCCCGCTTTCATCGATCGCCGCCGCCCGCGGCGCCACCTCGCTGGCGGCAAACTCCGCGATTGCCTTTCGATAGGCTTTCTGCTCGTCGGTGAGGTCAAGGATCATGTGGGCTCCGCATTCAATGCTAAATGCTGAATGCTGAATGCCGAAATCCGCCGTTCAGCATTCGTCATTCGTCATTCAGCATTGACCCGGCTTCAGCGACTGAGCCGCTCGAAGATCGGCCGGAGCCTGTCCGCCGTTTGCGGCAGTTCCTCCGGCAGCACGCGAGTGTGGCCGATGACGGTCATGAAGTTGGTATCGCCGTTCCATCGTGGAACGACGTGCATGTGGAGGTGTCCGGGGACGCCAGCGCCGGCGGGCTTGCCGAGGTTGACGCCGAGATTCATGCCGTGCGGAGCGTACGCCTCGGTGATGGCTGCCTCGGAGAGTTGGGCCAGGTCGATCAGCTCGTGCAGTTCCTCCGGCGACATGTCGGCGAACGACGCGACATGCCGGTTCGGCACGATCATCAGGTGCGCGTTGTTGTAGGGGAAAAGATTGAGGATGACGAAGCACGTCGCGCCACGAAACACGATGAGCGGCGCGGCGTCGTCGTCGGTGAGCGCGTTACAAAACACGCAACCGTCCGCGTCACCGGCACCGCTCACATAGGCGAGGCGCCAGGGGGTCCAGAGACGTTCCATGTCAATGACGAATGCTAAATGCTGAACGCTGAATTCCCAAGCAAATCTGGCCTGGTCTGTTCAGCATTCAGAATTCAGCATTCGTCATTCAGCATTGACGGGCGGCGCGCTATACGCCGGCCAGATCGGTTCCGGATGGAACGGAGGGAACCGCGGGTGCCGGGGTTTCCGCGGGCGGCGCCTCTACCTCTCGATTGATCAGGTCTTTGAGTTCCTTGCCCGGCTTGAAGTAGGGCACCTGCTTCGGCGGCACGTCGACCTTGTCGCCGGTCTTGGGGTTGCGTCCCTTGCGCGGCTCGCGACGACGCAGACGGAAGCTGCCGAACCCGCGCAGCTCGATCTTCTCGCCGCGGTGCAGCGCATCGATGATGCTCTTGAACACCGTATCGACGATGACCTCCGAATGCTTTTTCGTCAGATCCGAAACGCGCGAGACTTCCTCGACGAGCTCCGCTTTGGTCATACTGCCGTTGTTCATAAGGGCCCTCAGGGTGCTTCAGGGTGCTTCAGGGTGCTTCAGGGTGCTTCAGGGTGCTTCAGGGTGCTTCAAGGTGCATCGAGGTGCATCGAGGTGCGTCGGGGCGTGCACCTTGACGCACCC
>DASWVN010000274.1:0-3435 GCA_036401215.1 Vicinamibacterales bacterium
GGGAACTCGCCCCGGGGCGAGTTGAGCCAGAATTCCGGGAACTCGCCCCGGGGCGAGTTCGGCCCCCCGGCGAAGGGCCGCGTCCCGGCGGCCCCCGGGCCGATCTGGTATAATTTCCCTTTTGTCAAAGCCCTAAGGAGCGTGGTGTGAAGGAAGGGATCCACCCCAAGTACTACGACATCGAGGCGCGGTGCGCGTGCGGCGCGACGTGGAAGACGCGCTCGACCAAGCCTGAGCTGCACCTCGAAATCTGCAACAACTGCCACCCGTTCTTCACGGGCCGCCAGAAGCTCGTCGATACCGAGGGGCGCGTCGAGCGCTTCACGAAGCGCTTCGGCACCCAGACCTCGGAAAGCCGCAAGGCGGCCGCGAAGGCGAAGAAGCAGAAGCAGCAGGCCGCTGCAGCGAAGTAAGCGGTTGTAGAACGAAATCGGCGCCCCATAAAGGGGCGCCCTACAAGGTCGAAATCGGCACCCCATAAAGGGGCGCCCTACGACCAGGTGAAAGGCTGGCTCACGCCAGCCTTTTCTCGTGTACGGGCCCCGAGGCACCCCGAAGCACCCGCCTTCGCGCCGTCGGCGCTACGGCGCGGCAGGCCCCTGACATTTGTCATCCCCACCGCCTGACCTCCGACACTACGCGCCGGCCGGTCCCCCGCGCGATAGTTCCTCCCACAAGGAGGAACCGCGATGGTTGTCGGGGAACTTCGGGACGCCACCAAGCGCTACAGGGACGTCACCGCCGTCGAAGGCCTGAGCCTCCAGCTCGAAGCCGGCCGCGTGACCGCGCTGCTCGGACCGAACGGCGCGGGCAAGACGACGACGGTGCGACTGCTGCTCGGACTCACTCGTCCGACGAACGGCACCGCGCGGCTGTTCGGCGAGGATCCGTCCTCACCCGCCGCGCGTGCGCGAACGGGCGTCATGCTGCAGGTCGCCAACGTCCCTGAGACGCTGCGCGTCCGCGAGCACGTCCACCTCTTCGCGAGCTACTACCCGTCGGCCATGCCGGTGGACGCCGCGCTCGAGATCGCGGGGATCACCTCCATCGCCAACCGCAAGTACGGCGAGTTGTCGGGCGGGCAGAAACAGCGCGTCCACTTCGCGCTCGCGATCTGCGGCAATCCCGACCTGCTCTTCCTCGACGAGCCGACGGTCGGTCTGGACGTCGAGTCGCGGCGCGCGTTCTGGCAGGAGGTCCGCCGCCAGACGGCCCGAGGGCGCGCGATCCTTCTCACCACCCACTACATCGAAGAAGCGGACGCGCTCGCCGATCGCGTCGTCGTGATCAACAGGGGCGCCGTCGTCGCGGACGGTACGCCCGCCGAGATGAAGCGCCTCGCCGCCTCGCGCCGGATCCGGTGCGTGACGTCGCTCGATGCCGCGCAGATCGAGCGAATCCCCGGCGTCAGCTCGGTCCGCCAGGATGGCGCCGCCACCGAGCTGCTGACGAACGATGCGGAGAGCGTCGCGCGGGAACTGCTGCTGGCCGACGCCCGGCTCTCCGGTCTGGAGATCACCGGCGCCGGGTTGGAGGAAGCGTTTTTGGCGATCACCTCGTCCACCGGCAAACAGCCCGCCGTGACCGTTATGGCAGGAGGGATCCAATGACCGCCCGCGTCTATGCGCTCGAAGCGAAGTACGAGTTCCTCAAGCAGGTGCGGATGCCGGCGTACGCGATCCCGTCGATCACGTTCCCGGTCATGTTCTACCTGCTCTTCGGCGTGATGTTCGGCGGCGGGCGTCCGGCCGCAGGTACAACGGTCGCCACATACCTGCTCGCGACCTACGCCACCTTCGGGGTGATCGGCGCCGCGCTCTTCGGCTTCGGCGTCAGTGTCGCCATCGAGCGCGGCCAGGGCTGGATGACCCTGAAGCGCGCGACACCGATGCCGCCGTTCGCGTACTTCTTCGCGAAGGTCGTGATGGCGATGGCGTTCGGCGCCCTCATCATCATGCTGCTCGTCGCGGTCGGAACGACGCTGGGCGGCGTCCGCCTTCCCCTGTCTCAACTGCTCGCGCTGACGGGCACGTTGATCCTCGGCGCGATCCCCTTCTGCGCGCTGGGTCTCGCGATCGGCTACTTCGCCGGACCGAACTCGTCGGTCGCAATCGTCAATCTGATCTTCATGCCGATGGCGTTCGCGTCCGGGCTCTGGATTCCGGTGGAGATGCTCCCGCCGGTCGTCCGGGCGATCAGTCCGTTCCTGCCGCCGTTCCACCTGGCGCAGCTCGCGCTGGCCACGATCGGGTCGGGGCTCGGCGCACCGGCGTGGACGCACGTCGTGACGCTCGCGGGGTTCGCGGCGTTGGGACTCGGCCTGGCGTGGATGGGGTATCGGCGGGACGAGGACGTCACGTGGGGCTGAGAACGTGCGACGTGCGATGTGCGACGTGCGGAGTGCGGCGTGCGACGTGCGACGTGCGACGTGCTGCGTGCGAGGTGCCGTGCGAGGTGCGGTGCGAGGTGCGGTGCCAGGTGCGGTGCCAGGTGCGGTGCCAGGTGCGAGGTGCTGAAGGGGGATTGAGATGCAGATAAAGCCTGCGGTTCTCGCCATGTGTGGGTTGGCGTTGGTCGGTTTCGGCGTATACGCAGCCAACCGTCATACGCCGCGGCCGGCGGCATCGGGTCCACAGCAGCACACGCCGTCCGGTACATTCGCGATCCAGAACGTGCGGATCTTCGACGGCGAGAAGGTGCTGCAGCGCGGCACCGTCCTCGTGCGGGACGGAAAGATCGCCGGCGTCGGCGCGGACGTGGAAGTCCCCGGCGACATGCCGGTGGTCGACGGAGAAGGACGCACGCTGCTGCCGGGGCTCATCGACTCGCACGTCCACACTTTCGGCAATGCGCTGCAACGAGCGCTGGTGTCGGGGGTGACCACGGTGCTGGACATGTTCACCGACCACACGCAGGCGCGGCAGTGGCGGGCGGAACAGACGGCCGACGGCGGGGCACCGGGGCGAGCGGACATCTTCTCGGCCGGGACGCTCGTGACGGCGCCGAACGGACACGGCACGGAGTTCGGTCTCCCGATCCCGACGATCACGTCTCCTGCGGAAGCCAAAGCCTTCGTCGACGCGCGGATCGCGGAAGGCTCCGACTACATCAAGATCGTCTATGACGAAGGGGACGCGTACGGCCTGTCGTTCGCGAGCATCAGCGAGGACACGCTGCGCGCGGTGGTCGCCGCGGCGAAGTCGCGCGGCAAGCTGGCGGTGGTCCACGTCGGATCGCGCAAAGCGGCGGAAGCGGCGATCAACGCCGGCGCGGACGGCCTGGTCCACATCTTTGGCGACGAACCGCCGCCTGCCGACTTCGCGAAGCGCGCCAAGGCCGCCGGCATGTTCGTCATCCCGACGCTGAGCGTCATCGAGAGCCTCGCGGGTGTGGCGGGCGGCGCCGACATTGCCGGCTCCTCTCCGCTTGCGCCGT